>CAXGOF010000021.1:0-14520 GCA_964011335.1 uncultured bacterium | reverse complement strand
TATCGTTAAGCACCAGCAAATCACCCGCCTCAAAGTACTGGGGGAAATCACTGAAATCTTGATGTTGCCACAAGCCATCGCCGGCATGCACCACTAATAAACGAGACAAACGCCGCTCTTCGGCGGGATAACGCGCAATTAGTCTTTCGGGCAGATCAAAATCTAGCTCGCTAATGTTCATTAGTCGCGATTTGCCCAATCACGGAAGAGCGTCATCTGACGGTGAAAATCGTGTTCTTCCATTTCTAGCGGGCTCTTAAAGAATGCGGCAGCGGCATGCACCGGGCCACCTTCATTACGGTCTTGAGCACGCAATGCGATACGCGCTAAATCTAATATCAACGGCGCCGCAAGTGCAGAATCGGAACCATGCCAAGTAAACTGTAACGACATGTGCGCACCAAGGAAGCCCTCGAAGTGGATGTAATCCATTGCTGTTTTCCAGTCGTGCAAGCTTGGCACAAAGTCGATACTTACGCCACTGTGCATCATTGGATTATTCGGCAAGATACTTGGCAGCACCACATCTTTGTTTCTTAATTTAGCCTTGGCGCGCTGCGGATCCTCGAGCGCTGCCCCATCTTTATTGCCTAACATGTTGTAGCCTTCCCAGGCCATTACATTTAAGTTGCGGTCGCGAAACATGGGCGCGAGTGCCGTTTTAAGCAACGTTTCACCGGTTTTACCATCGTTACCCAAAAGGGGTATGCCTTCGCGGCGCGCAAAGCCTGCTATTGCAGGCAAGTCACCACCTGGGGCTGGCGTGAAATTGATAAAAGGCACACCCTCACAAATTGCAGCTAACGCATACAAAACAGACCGCGATAAATCACGAGGCGCCGTTTTCAGCAATTCGAGCGGATCGGCATCGGAGTTATACCACCCGTCGGGAAGCATGTCGCGATCGCGCTCGGCCGAAGCTAAGTAAATCACCGCACCGCGCCGCAAACGTTCGCTACTCTTCCAATTGCGAATGTCATCGCGCAATTGCGCTAAGACTTCGATCAAAGGTAGCGCTAGCAAATCTGCTGACTTGTTATCAACACCACCTTCGTCTTCGGGCTCGGGGACACCCGGAGCAATCGACATCTCAAGTCGGTCACGCACCTCGCCTGACATGTCAACAATGTCGCGTGGTAGCACGTTAGTACGCACCAAGTTTTCTGCAGCATCGTGAGCATTACCGCAGACGTCCCAACCGGTGATAGCAAACGATTCGACGTCGACCCAGCCACAGTCTTTCAGGCCATCTATTTCGGTTACCAAACCGATTTTAGGCATACCACCGCGAATAGCCTCAATCCCGTGCAGTACTGTAGTGCCGATCGCACCACGCACACCCACTAAAAACAGACCAGTTCGATTTACGTCGGGACTCATTATTTTTTTAACAGTTCTTGGTAACGTTGCAGGACGAAAAGTTCATCGCCGTAGCCAACGCTACCGATAAGGGTATTTACATGTGGCGCCTGCACATTTAAGTTGCCGTATTGTCGCGCATCGGTGGCTAATTGTTTAGCTCTTTTTTCATTTGCCTGCGGCTTTTGGGCATTTGGAGCACTTTGCTCTTCTTTCTGCGGACCACCATCAGCGCCAATCCTTGACAAATCTGAATCTAGCAAAGCCCGCTGCGAAATGTTTAACTGTTGCGGGGAATAAGATTGCCATTGCAGCAGCAGTGCGAAGACCGCAGACAGTAGGACCATTCCGGTCAATTGCCGTACCGGCTGAAATTTTATCTTCACCTCGGCCTCATCGGACAATGTCGCTTTAATACTGTCAGGCACTGAGCCACTCAAACAAGTGCGTGCGATTGCCTGAGGATCACTGACTTTTTCGATACCAGCAGCTACGTCGCCGAAGGGTCGTGCCAATCGCCATGACATGATAAAGGCTACGACGAAAACAAATACCGCTGTTCCTGGAGCATTCGCTCCATCGACTAATGCCGCCCAGTAACAAACCATCGCCACGCACGCCGCCGCCTGAAAAGCTAAGGCGCTACGCTGAATTCTAAATTTAATCAGCAGCGATTTGGCTAGAGAATTCACTGGGGCTTGGGGTGACGGACGAACTCGAAAGTCAATGCAATGGGGTGATCAATCGGCGGTAGCATGAAAATGTTTGGATACCAAATAGACTGATTAGCTCCGCGTGGGTCTGCGCCGCCAAGTAAATGGTTGGCTGGTTCAAAATTAACTAGCGACACCAAATTACCCACGCCTTGTGCCGCAAAAAACTCTTTGGCATCTTTGTGCGGTCGAATAAAGCGCGAACCCAAGTAAACCCATTCACCGCGCTGGTAAGTGCGCTCATCTTGCACATTCAGCACCAAATCTTCGACGCGATATTTGTAATGCTCAGAATTCCCCTGCTCATCGGTAATATCCCACTCAGCATAAAGGAGAAAGCCGTTGCCCGATGGCGGCTGATAAACATGGGTCGGTGCACCCTGCTGCACTTCTTCCTCCGTAGGGGCAGGATCGACTGGAACCATTTTGCCGTTCTCGCCCTTTTCCGCCCCGACCATCAACATTGCTGCGTTTAAGGCTTCAGCATTTAACTTTTCGATATAGAGCAGCGACTCGTGATCTTTGCCTTGCGGCTGTAGCACCAGCAAATATTCGAGAGGCTCGCGAAGTTGGCAAAGAAATGACGCAATGGTTATTTGCGATTTTTCAATATCAACATGCACTCCCTGTTCAGAGAAAGCTTCAATCAATTCTTGCTGGCTCTGCGCTACGGATGGCGCCACCAGCGCGGTCACTGCCAAGAGCGAAGTGGTAAGTAAGTATTTCATTTTTTAAAATTTGTTTGCAGTCGACGCAAGCGCGACACTGCAATTTTACTTGTCTCTGCGTCAACTTGCGCGACATAATTACAGTTAACTAATTGCTGATGCGCGGCAATCGAGTAAGGGGAAAGGTCGACGGCGTGTTGCGCTATGCCCACTGCTAGCAGCAGGACATCTTGTTGCTGAGCATATTCCGGCGAGCTAAGCATTTGCGCCGCCCGCAATAACAATTCGGCTTCGACTTGGCCGCCACGAAGCTTAGCGCACGCCATAGGTTGCTGAGTGACGATAGCGTTCAAGAATATCTTGCGGTGGCGAATGCCGGTCTCTAAGTCATGCCACCCCGCGCCTTGAGGAGCAAAACCTTCACGTATCGCAAATTGGTAATCCTCGATATAATCTAAATTCAACAAGAGTTGCTCGACGGAGTGCAGAGCGAATGCCTCACTCTCGGCCAGTTGGGCACCCAAGCACCAGGCTCGTGTTTTCCAGGCCGCGTGGCCGTCGCCAAAAGCATGGAGCGCCTTAGTTAGTAATTGCTGAGCTATTTGTGTGTTTTCATGACGCATTAATGCTGCGGTATAAACTAGCAGCACGGCACCACCACTATTTACCGTCATGCCTCGTAGCGCTGTAAGAAGCTGTGTGGGATTAACAGCGGCGTGCGCAACTAGCGAGTCTACGGCTTGACTGAAGTTACCATTCTCGCGCGCAACGGCAGGCAAAGAAGTGAGCTCGGTCAATGATAACGCTTGCACGCTGGCAACCTCTGCCGCCCATGCCCGCACAATAAAATCGCGATGCCCGTCACTATATTGCGTCGCACATCTTTTATAAACGACTTGCCGCAACTCTTCTTTCATGTCAGACAAATACGACTGCCTATCAATCCTTGTCAGCAACTCGCGCGGTGAAGCAATTTCGTCTTCAATGGCGAACTCGATCAGCGCATCGGCAACTTCGTAACTACTCCAGTCTTCATTAAACAACGCAAGCAAAGTTGTAGCGGCAGCAGGTTTGCGATACTGACGGCCGAGCAAACGAATAGCAGCGGCGCGCACGCCTTCTTTGTAACGCATGGACAATGCCACTCTATTAGCCATTTGCAATGTAGCGGAAGCAGAATTCAAGCTAAATGCTCCTAAAAACAACTTCTGCCAAATCGATGGGAATTCATCAAAGTGTTCAACAGCAAAACTTTCTGCCTCAACAGAATCTGCGATGCGACTCATCAATAAAGTCGATGCCTGCTGATTGGTCATCAACGGGTGCTGCATGTAAAAGCCTTCATCACCATCGAGACAATCCGCATTTGCCAAGGCGCGTGAAACAGCGACTACCGGTGCGGTAAAATCTGCGTTTTGGGTCTTCAAAAACCACTCGGCGGCCACCGCCTTGCACGTGGCATCGGCCTGGAGCGCGATAACGGGCATCCACTCGGCTTGTTGACGGAGATCAGCTGAGCTCACGCGTTGTTGGTATAGCTCCAAAAAAGATTGAGGAGTATGATACTCAGCGGCCTTATTCAGCATTGATGCGCGATACGTAGGATTACTCACTGACAGTTGCGAACTAAGGTAATCACGAAAACTTCCATCGTCATCTAAACGCGGCAAATAGGTTAACAAGCGCTGAGCTAGCTCGGCATCACGTTCCGCCGCCAAGTCGACCAATGGGATATAGTCGCTCGCAGTCTCACACAAAGAAACTAAATTACGCAAAGCTAAAAAAGCCGTGCGCGTCTGCGTCTGCTCGGCGATAGTTAACAATAATGCACGGTCGCCAGCCTGCACACAGCACTGCCACTCACGCAGCAAAGAATGCAGCAAACTTGGGGTCGTCTCGGCATCGATCAGTGAACGAAAAGCATCGATAGCGAAGTGCCCATCAAACACAATCGCATACTCGGCTAAAGCCGCGCGCACATCGGAATCGACATCTGCGTCTAATACCTGGCCATAAACGAAATGCTCGTTGCCCTTCCACGGCATAGCCAGCATCTCGCTGACAGACGGAGCCTGCTGGGCGGCGAAAAGTAAAAAGACTGCGGTAATCATTCTCAAAGAGTTTAACGGACTTAAGACCCCTAAGGTTCAAGCTTTATCACGACTATATTCATGTTATTCTCTAGCTATGGCCGATATCCGCCCGCCCAAACTCGAAGCATATCGAGATAAAGCTGTTGCTCGTGATTACGACCAGCGCTGGAGCGGCGCATTAGGCAAAAAGCGCGATGTGCGCAAAGCCCGGGCAATCCTTAAGGCTTTCGATATTTTGAAAGAGCGACACGGTGTATTCTTTCAAAGCGCCCTTGATGTCCCATGTGGCACGGGCCGTTTTTCAAATTTGTTTGATGCGCAGGGTTGTCGCACTATCGGCGCCGATCTGTCCGTAGAGATGTTGCAACAAGCTCGCGCGAAACACCCTCAACAAGATTTTATTTGCGCAGATATGGGGCGCCTGCCTTTTGAGGACAACGCCATCGATATTGGCGTTTGTATTCGCATGCTACACCTTGTCCACTCGTCGGAATTGCGCGTACGCTTTTTAAGAGAGCTAAATCGTGTGTGTAAATTCGGCGCAATCATTGATTACCGACATTCGCACACGGTGCGCATTCTTTCGCGTAAATTGCGCTACCAGCTGGGGGCTTATAAAGAAAATCCGCAACTGCCGTCGCCACGGCAAATACAACTCGAACTTCAGCAAGCAGGGTTTAGGCCTCTTGCTAAAATAAACGTGCACTTTGCGCCACTGCTTAGTGACAAATTAATTTTCTCAGTAATCCCTAGTGACGCTTAATACGACCCCGCTCAGCGATTTCTTCGTGCGACACAACGCAGACTTCCTTGATGTTTACGGCATGCAAATTCCTTTACGCTGCAGCGAAGCTGGCCTTGAATATCAGGCTGCCCGCGAGAAGACCTTAGTTTGTGATGGTGGACATCGCGCCTGGATAGAGGTACACGGCGCCGATGTATATGATTTCTTTCAGCGGACACTCTCTAGCGATCTCAACAAGCTCGATGTTGGTGAGCATCAATTGTCGGCAATGCTCGACGGTAAAGGCCGCTGGATTGCCGAACTCGTTTTATATCGCTTTGCTGACAATGACAATCGCTGGCATGTCGGCGTAGACATTCCGGTTACATGCTGCGAGGCGTTTTTAGAAAAAATGAACATGCTGCATTTTGGCGAAGACATTAGCTTCGCGAAAGCTGATGTTGCGCGCATTAAAATATTCGGAGAGCTGCCCGCCGTAAAGCACGATGGGCATCTAATCAGCCGTTCGGATGCTGGAGAAAAGTGTCATGAAATAATCGTCGGGCCAATGACAGCCAATAGCATCATGCAACAACTTGTCGATGATGGCCACCGATTAGGCGGATGGGTCGCGCAAGACATTATGCGCGTCGAAGGTGGATTCCCCCTTTGGGGCAGCGACTTTGATGACAACTACACCTTGCCGGGCTGTAACGAATGGCGGCGAGCATCTATCACTAAAGGTTGTTACGCCGGACAAGAAGTTGTTGCGCGCATCAATACTTATGGGCAAGCTCCGCGTCAACTTTGCCAACTCCATTTTGACGGCGATCCGCAATTCATGCAGGGTGCTTCTTTGTTCGACGCGCAAGGCAAAGAAGTTGGCAAGGTCAGCAGCTGGATTTACTCGCCGCAACTCGGCAAGCCAATTTCCTTTGCCTACATCAAGCGCAGCGCGGCACCAACGGGCACCCGTCTACGCGCAACACTCGAAGGCGCTTCGGTTGAATGTAAAGTAGTGAACCCAGAAAAAGTTTTCGGGTAATCTAATACAGCGATTTAACTTCGCTTGGGCGGAAGTCAGGGAAAAACTCTTGCGGGGACTTAAAGCCAAAGTGATTCTTTAGTACGCTGTGATAAACATTGCGGAAATCAGTAGTCACTGCCAAGTCTCGCCCTTGGTATAAATCTTTCTTCGCGAGGCCTGTCCAATCGCCATGTATCTTTCCACCATTTACCTCGCCGCCAATGACAAACATCGTCGAACCATGACCATGATCGGTACCAGTGTTACCGTTCTCGCGAACAGTCCGTCCAAATTCTGTCATTACCATAATCGTGGTGTTGTCAAGGTCTTGCCCGAGATCAGCGCAGAAGGCAGATAGGCCTTGTGCAAAATCTGACATGCGTGTCGCCATCTTACCTTCCACACCACCCTCGCCAGTGTGATCGTCCCAGCCACCGTAGTCGATACCGGCGACCTCAAGGCCTTCGCCAGCCTTCAAAACTTTGGCAATTTGCTGTAAGCCTTTAGAGAAACGCGATGAAGAATAAGCAGAGCCAGAAACCGTTTCATTGCCATCACGCTTTCTCGGCGACTTGCCAACAATCTCTTGGAAGCGGCGCAAAGTTTCAATCGTCATGCGCCCCGATTGAACAACACCTGCCGAGTCATTTTCACGATCCCGGTTTGCCATTTCTCCTCCTTCAAGCATGCCACCAGAGTCGCCATAAAAGCGTTCGAAGATATCAAGGTTTTCGTTGCTCTTTTTATTGGTGGCGTTACCTGGCACAGCTAAAACGGGGAAGGTCCCGCGCAGTGAACGTGGCAGCAACTCTTGAATCGCCATCGCTCTAAAAGTTGCTGAAGACTTTGTTTTTGTAGATGTCAAGTAACGGTTAAGCCAACCTTCGCGCATAGTCCGATTGCCCGGAGCAGCAAACTCCATCCAATCTTGTGCGTCAAAATGAGAACGGGTTCTGTGCGTTGATCCCGCGCATATGATCGGCGCAAAACGCTTATTCTTGTAAAGAGATTCGAGCGGCGCCAAAGCGGGATGCAGCGCAAAAGTCGAATCGAGTTTAATTAAACCATCATCGAGATCCATCGCCATAGTTGGTCGATACCCCTCGTATGACGAATCTCCGTAAGGCACAATCATGTTCAAGCCATCGGCCGCGCCACGCAAGAAAATACATACGATAGATTTTTGGCCCTTAGCGCGAATTATCTTCGGTGCGGCTTCGCCTAGCGGTAAGGTACGGCCAAAGGCAGGCACTTGGCTAACCACAGATGCAGCGCCAAGCCCTTGCAAGAAACGACGGCGCGAAGTTGTAAATTTTGTGTTGTCTGTCATGGTATTACTGCTGTTGAAATTCTGGAGAACCTAGTAATAAGCCGGTACAGGCTGGCGCGGCTTTGTAGAAATCTGGTGCCTTGGTCTTCTCTAAATACTCAGTGGTGACCGTAGTTAGTGCCGCCCGTGTGCGCTCGCCCGCCCCACCAGGCAGCACCATCTTAGTTAAATGGTGCTGCCATAGCCGTGGCGACGCATCGGTCGGAACTTGCTGATAGAAGGCATCGCCCACCCTCACTCCTCTAATTTTACCGCCAACCAAATCGCGCGCAAACTTCCAGCGCAATGCCATAACCCCAGGATCGAGCCAAGCTTCAGCTACGTCGTAATAGCCAGTTGGGTCGTCACAGTGGTAAATAGGCTGCCCCATATCTTTGAGATAATTCTCAAGGCCACGCAGTGAAGTTATTTCAGCGGAAGTAATGCGCAAAGCACTGATAATAAATTCGTAAGGCGTCTTGAACTTATTGCGGTAATTCGCGCGCGAATAGAATTCTTCGCTGCTGACAATTTCGCGAACCATGGCAACAAAATCGCCATCGGTTTTGCGATAAACATTGGCAACCTTTTTCACTAACTTCTCGGCAGGGACGTCCGAAACCAAATAGCGCACCAGTTTCATTGCGATGAACTCTGAAGTGCCCTTGTGCTTGCCAAGAATGTCTAGCAACTGTCGCCCTTGACCGTTATCACCGGTTTCGTCCTCACGAATTCTCTTGCCAAGGACTCTAAAATCTCCTTCAACGTGCATGCTGTTATCAAACTTATATTCGTGGCTACCTTTACGTCCGCCATCAAAAGTCCATCCTGTTAATACCTTGGCAACAGCAACAACATCATCTTGCGAATAATAATTATCAACACCCAGGGTATGTAACTCAAGTAACTCGCGCGCATAGTTTTCATTCAAGCCACGCTGAGTAGCCAAAGTGACAGCCTCAGCAGCCTGGGTCTCCGAACCAGTTTTGCGCTTAGCCCGTCGCTCAATCTCTTTCAGCTCTTGCTTAGAAGGCGGAGACCGCGACAAATGATTATCTAAGTAATTCAACATAGCCGGGTGCGTCGCCGAATCTCTAAGCATGGTCGGGAAATCACGCCATACGTTATCGCGAATCACCTCGCGTTCATAATCGTTGATTTGCGAGAAAATCTGATTGCCTTTAGTGAAACTGACATTGAAGTGATTACGCCAAAAATCTATCATTACTTCACTTGCTTGCCTCTCGGACAATACCGCGCGCAACGCAACTGCTTGCATTAGTTCACCCATTGGTAGTCGCTGCAAGCGCCGCGCTGCCTTCCTTTCTTCCTCAGTCGCGCCGCGGTCTGCCCTGTTTTGCGCAATAAATTCAGAACAACCCGCAACACTCAAGTCGATTGTTTCGAACTCTGATAAACGCTCACGTAAATCAGGGTTAATCGAAGCCTTATCCTGCAGCTGTTCATCGAGCCATGCAGAGATGCCGCTTTTCAGGACCCTCTCAACGTCACCCGGGCGCGGCCCAAATGCCAGGCGGGAAAATAAATGTGCTATTTTTTCTCGCGGCGAGAGCGGTTCAAGTTTGGGGCTAGTCAATGGTCGTTTCATACACGTCTTATTCTAATAAATAAAACACCACCGGCAACGTTTAGTTTCGCCAAATACCGGAGCCTTTACCGTTAATCAACGGTCGCCATTGGTAATCCACAACCATCGAGAAGGGGCGCAGCGGCAGGCTTCTTACTTCAACGAGGGGCTCAGTTCGTACATAGCCTACTTCCAGCTCGCCATTGGTACTAATTTGCCATTTTGCCAGCAAAACAACATAACCCGATCTCTCAACCCGCCACTCAAGAGTTTGCCACTCGCCATCTTCCGAATAAATAGGTGTTGAAGTAAAAGCCACATTTTCGGACGGCCCGATATAGCGCGTTTCTATTCTTTGGGCATTTGGATTAAAAACATAACGCAAGGTATAAGCACCCCATCTACCGTTGTCCCACTGTTGCGCGTTAAGCCCAAATTGGGAGTTGCCATCCATGAGCTTCACGCTTGGCTGAACGGAGCAACTCATGAATAGTGCCAGCACCGCGAAACTTCTTACCACTTATAAAAGCCCTCGCCGCTTTTCTTGCCCAGCTTGCCTGCGGCCACCATGTCGCATAATATCTGCGGCGGCGCAAAGCGGTCGCCAAGCTTTTCGTAAAGGTATTCAGCGATACCTAAACGCACATCTAGGCCAACCAAGTCCGTCAAGCGCAACGGCCCCATCGGATGACGGTAGCCGAGTTCCATTGCTTTATCGATATCGGCAGCGCTGGCAACACCATCTTCGACCATACGCATAGCTTCGAGACCAATACACACGCCCAATCGCGACGATGCGAAACCTGGAGCATCTTGCACTACGATAGGCTCTTTGCCTAAGCGCTTACTCAACTCGACCGCCAAATCACAATTTGCAGCGTCCGTTTGTTCGCCAACAACCACTTCAAGTAGCGTCATTAATGGTACCGGATTAAAGAAGTGCATGCCCAGAAAACGTTGCGGACGATTCATGCCGGCGGATATTTTATTAATCGACAATGACGAGGTATTGCTAGCGATCAAACAATCGGCGGCGACAGCACCTTCAATTTTCGCCATAACCGATTGCTTCAGTTCTAACTTTTCAGGGATCGCCTCAACAACTAATTGCGCACCTTCACAGCTGGCGATTAAATCAGTAGACGTACTTAAACGAGACATCGTCGCTGCAACATCTTCAGGGCTAGCTTTACCTTTCTCTACAGCTTTTACTAGCATGCCTTTGATATTGTCCAATCCCGTAGCGACGGCATTGTCGTTGATATCAAACAACACCACCTCTATGCCGGCCTGAGCGCAAACTTGTGCAATGCCATTGCCCATAGTGCCCGCGCCCAAAATAACGGCGCGCGAAATGGATTGCGCATTAGGAGAATCACTCATGCCCTATTTTAAACGCACCGTCTCGCCATGTATCACCTGCGCCTCGCTCAATTCAAAAACGTGGACGCCCTGCGAGTCACCCCATGTCATCTTTGTAACCATCGCCTCGCCATTACTACCGCTGCAATAAGGCACGCGTACCTTGAATACGCCGTTGGCGTCGCTGCGCACATGAGCAGACCATTGATTCGCCACTAACTTTTTGCCATCGTGCATGAATTTAAATTCAACGACTACGTCGATTGCGGAGTTTGATTGGGTGACACCGCGCACATCAGCGCCTGGCACGTACTCCCAGATGCGTCCTACTGAAGTTTTCGAGCCTAGTTGCTCGCCAACAACAGTGAGCACAGGGGAGACATAAACCAAGCGCAAGTACGGGATACTAGACGCCGGTCCGTCAACGCCATCGGCGTCGCCAAAGTTAAACACTTGAGCGGCTATCGTTTGAAACCATTTCGCAGATAACTGCAACTCTTTACCAGCAATAATAGTGCGATACTCTTTTACATCAGCACCCACTCGTTGCGCATGTGAAGCAATTAAATCAGGCAACTGCGAGGTAACAACGACATACTGCACTTTGCGCTTAAGCAAAATATCTTCTGCATCTTGGTGGCTATTAGCCATAAAAAACTTGGCCGGGTCAACAAAGCTATCGCGGCCGATGTATGAGCCAAAGTTCGTGGCAATGCTTGGGCGCTTTGCCACCCACTCAATGGTGTGCCCGAAATCCCAAGCGGCTAGAACCGAGCGCGGCTGTGGTTCTTGCTCAGCAATCCATTCAAATAAATCGTGCTCGGCACCTGCAACTTCATTATAGGGGCTAATGCTTTTTACAGTGAAGTAGTCTGGGCTATAGTTGACGCTAACTCTAGGGGCTAATACTTCTAGGAGCTGGTTAAGATTCTCAGCCCACCTGCCCATAGTAGTAGAGCCTCCTCCGTTCAGTGAGTATGTAATTCCAGCAAATTGGCCAAATAACAAAAAAACTGTTGCGAAAACTATCTGCGATGGAGGCTTGATTTTAGTTTTTGACAATAACCACACACAGCTAACAGCAACAATAACAGCCATCGGTGCCGACAAGGCATCGGCAAAGCGACGCTGGGCGAGTGCCTGCAGTAATAATGGCGGCAGCGCTATTAACCATGGCAACAAAACAGGTGTGGCAAATTCCCTATCTCGGCATGCCCACCAATAAGCAAATGGCAGCATAAGTGCCGTCCACCCTATCCATTCGAGTAAGCCCGTTGATTGACCGCCGGTGTCGCCAATCAGCGGCGCCGACTCGGCTATACCAGCCATGAATGCATCCGCTCGCGAAACCCAGGCGAATCCTTCGAGAATGTGACTCGCCGGCGGAATGTCGAAAGAAAAAATAATCGCAGTCACTGCTGCGCCACAAGCCACGGCCAAGCGTATGTATTTACGCGTGGCAACTTGGCTGCCCGGCCACCAAATTGGGATGGGCAGCACAATACCTAAAGACAACCATAACCAATGAAAGTTAGATAAATTGATGACCATCCATGGGTAATCGGCAATCCATGGAGATTGCAAAATGGCTGGCATCAACACAGCCAATGCTGATAAATGGAACAAGCTAACGAACAAGGCTACCTGACGGCTGAAATAGTTATACAGCCACCACAGACACAATAACTGGATAGGCACCAAATACATCAGCGCACCCACCCACACGCCAAGCATCAAACCAGCTGCGGCGCCGGCAGTCAATGACAGCAACATGCAGGCCCGCAAGCTTGAAAACCCACCAAGCTTGGAGGCAAAGGTAAATGCCACTAGTATGAAACAGTTGAGCATCGACACCAAGGCATGATGGTCGGCAACGCCCCTACCGCCGTAGTGGATCGATGCATAGCTAAGAGCATGAAGCAAGCCGGCCAGCAACGCTGCCCCGCGCCCAGCAATCATTAGCGCCGCCAACGCTACGAGTACCGAGGTTAAGGCCGAGAACAACCACGGTAGCCGCCCCATCTGCATTTCGAGGGTCGAGTCATCTTCGTCAACAAAAACGTCAGCCACTACCGTGTAGTACGGCGGCCACGGAATAATCGCACCATCAGGATAATTCAAAAACGTATCGCGCGCGGATGGCAGCCCATCGGCCTTACGGTATTCGCTTAAGCGGCGCATGTGATAAAGGCCGTCGCTGTCTAGGCTATGCCAAGTATTGCTATCTTGATAGCTGTCGTTGGTCGCCCAAGTGGTAGAGCGTGCCTCGAAAGACAAGAACGCCACCAATAACAAAATGGCAACTGTCGACAATGGCGCGAGGTTACGAAGCATTCTAGAAGCGTAGCGCGTATACCACCTTGAGTGTTAAGTCGTGCTGCACAGGTACAATCATACGATTTGCTAGCTCCTCCCACCCGCTGTCAGCAACAAAAAACAATTCGCGACCATCCTCGAGTAGATACTTTAATCGCGACTGCACACCTAAGGTATCGCTCTGGTTGTCGGCTTGAAAGAGAGTGCCCCATGACATTTGCGGGCCAAAGGAGAAGTCGAGCGCTAAACTCTGAACCCTGGTAGTAAAATCTCCAGCGGGCAAGTGCCCGCGGTTTTCGCTATAGGATAATTGAATTTTGGACGACACCGATGGGCGATAAGTCAAATCAGTATTCAGTTTAATGATAGAGCCGTCATAATACTGCCCGCCAGACAAATAAGTCCCATAAGACCATGTCTCACGCGTCGAAGTGGAATACTTCAGCATGTGTTCCATCCAAGAATAATCGCCAGCTAACATCGTCACGCTGTCGGCAACCTCGTAAGCACTGTCCGGACGGTCACGCATGATTTTAGTGTGGAACTTAACGCTAGTACCATCTTGGAACTCTGCGCCAAACAGTCCCAAGCGTAAGGTAGAACTAATCAAATCGCCATCGAGGTTTGTCCACACTTCTGGGGCTACCATAAAGTCATACTGGCGTATCGCAGAATTATCTGGCAGTGGTTTCCACTGAACCACAGCCTTGTTCATCATTTCACCCGGACGACGTACATAACCCATGCCTGGTGAGAACTCAGATTGCGTCGCAATATTGGCAAACGAGAACTTCCATTCCGGCTGCGACAAGGAGGCTTGCAGGCCAAAGCCTAAGCCGCGTTGCGCACCATCTTCATCCGAACTCTGAACCAAAAAGGTGTTTAATGCTAGACTAGAACCGAACACATCGGCAGATGAAAAATGGTAGTCAGCGCCACCAACTGAGTTGGAGCCCAAGCTGGCTGGGTTGCCGTAAGTAAACAGTCCGCCGATACTCGAAGACTTTGATAAGTGGTAGGACGGACGCAATACAAACAAATTACCGCTTGGCACACCGAGCTCTAAATCGTCGCCAGAATGAACTGCCAACACGCCGAGATCGAGGGCCCCAATGCGCCCGGCTAATCGCAAGCCGTAATCAATGTCAACGGGCTTGTCCCCCGAAAGGCCAATGCTACGACTAAAGAACGGCAACAAATTTTTACTGCCACGGCCACCCCAAGTAGACTGTTCACCAAACTCAAACAGATTGCTATCTTGTAAAAAGAAGTCACGTTTCTCAGGGTAGAACGTTGAGAAGCGTGACAAGTCAATTTTGCGATCGTCCACTTCTGTCTCGGCGAAATCGGTATTAAAGGTT
>CAXGOF010000020.1:0-15304 GCA_964011335.1 uncultured bacterium | reverse complement strand
TCCTGGCGACAAACCCAAACGTTAGTAAAAAGTCATGAATAACCGCAGCACACTTTACACTTTAGTTGGGCTCGCGGTTGCCGCGCTTCTTGGAAACTTGTGGGCGGAGTCAAATCTCGAATACTGGGAAGACTCTTTGGGCTTGCATGAAACCCGTTATAAGGCCATTTGGGAAGAATGTGACGACTTAGAAATGCGTCGCGAAAAAGCACCAAAGGGTAGCGACGAGCAATCGTTCCGCTTGCATTTTCAAACTCAAGCTTACTCGGCACAGATGGGTGATATTAACGTTAACGTGAATACTCGTAATCGTAATGCTGTAGAAGACAAGATTTTTAAAATTGAGTTTGCGAAGGGAGACCAAGGTTTCCGCCGCGACCAATTGCGCAACTTTTTATTTAATGCAGAATTATTGTACCCACGTGTGCGAACCACTTCGCTGGTAGTTAAGCCGCACTCTGAAGGCGCGCGCAGCCGTGGCATTGATACCGGGGTCGAGAGAATAGATTTGTGGAGTATCACCAAGCTCGAGATGCGCCAACGTTCGCCAAAGGCTAAGAACTAAGTCGCGCCCATTGGAATCCTCTTCGTTCGAATACCTTTAAATCTTCGATGGTGTCTAAATCGTTCAGCAGCGATCCGAGATGCACTTTTAAATTGCATGAGTCGGCCACGGCGATGGTTTGGTGAAGTACATGCTCGGTGCTCCAGTCAATGCCATCAAACAGTTGTGGATGCACTTTGTGCATTGCCATGAATGCGTAACCGCCATCGAAGGTTGGCGCTATAGCTACGTCGTTCTCGCTTAAATGCGAGCATAGTTCGCTGATGTAGTCAGAGTGTAAATCAGGTGCGTCAGTGCCGCTGACAGCAATCCAGTTCTTGTAAGGAGTCGCTTGCAAGGCGTGTAGCATGCGTTGCCCGAGGTCGCATCCTTGCTGAGTACTTAGGCTATCGTAATGGCTCAACCATTCTCCGAGTTCTTGCGTCGAATCGCCAGCTGCGGACCACAAATGTCGTTGCCAAGTATCATTTTGCAGGTTTTGCCAGAAATCAGAGGCCATCTCCCTGTAAATGCGCCGCGCCTCAGTGTCGCCAATAGATGCCGCCAACCGCGTTTTGACAGGGCCAGCCTGCCAATGCTTGGCCATAACGACGATCGAATTGCCCGAAGTACGATTATTCATGTAACAGAGATACTCTAACATGCTAATAAGGTATAAATAAGTTAAGAAGTGCTAAACTACGCATTGAAATCATGACATCTGGAAAACTCTCTGATCTCTCGCAGCGCACCGTTAACGACGCTGTTTCCACTCGTTATGCCGAAGGCGCTAATGCTGTGGTTCCCGAATTGTGCTGCCCGGTAAGTTATGACGGCAAATATCTAGAAAAGCTTCCACAAGAGATACTTGACCGCGATTACGGCTGTGGCGATCCTTCGCGCTTTGTCGCTGAGGGTGAAACTGTTCTCGACTTGGGTTCAGGAGGCGGAAAAATTTGTTATATCGCTAGCCAAATCGTTGGCCCTGAGGGCGGAGTGATTGGCGTTGATATGACTCCCGACATGCTAGCATTAGCGCGGGGGCATCAGGGGTCCATGGCAAAAAAAATAGGGTGGGCCAACACGACATTCTATCGCGGGCAAATAGAAAACCTTAAACTTGATTTAGGCAAATTAGATTCGTGGTTGGCCAATAATCCGGTAACAGATGTCGAATCGATGCAAGCAATGCAGGCTGAAGCAATCCGCCAAGAAAATGAAGAAACGATGATCGATGATGCATGCATTGATGTGGTTGTGTCGAATTGTGTACTGAACTTGGTCGCGCCACATCTAAAGCATAAGTTGTTCGATGAAATTTACCGAGTCTTAAAGCCAGGCGGACGCGCTGTTATTTCCGATATTGTTTCGTCGGTTAGAGTGCCGGAAGAAATGCAAAAAGACTCTGAGTTGTGGTCAGGGTGCCTCTCGGGTGCACTCGAAGAGTCTGATTTTATTCAGGCATTCGTCGAAGCGGGGATGATTGGTGTTACTAGTGTCGTGCGCCAGCAAGAAGCATGGCAAACCGTTAACGACATCGAGTTTCGCTCGTTGACCGTTATCGCCTACCGTCCGCAAGAAGCACCCTGTTGTGCCGCTGGCGGCGAGGTGATGTATAACGGCCCCTTCGAAGAAGTTAGTGATGAGAGCGGCATGGTGTTTATTCGCGGCGAACGTACTGGGGTCGACGCCGGACAGTTGGCAATGTTTAACACTGCCCCATACCAAAATATGTTTACTTGCTTCGATGGCGCCGGCGCGGATGTCTCGATTCGCGAATCTGATGGCGATTGTTGCTAATTACTAATGGTTGACTTTGCTTTTCCGCCGCTGCGTCGCTTAGATTTTTCTACGTTGCAGTTCAACATAGGACGTTTATGCAATCAGGCCTGTTTGCACTGCCATGTTGATTCCTCGCCAGCGTTAAAGGGGCCGCAAGATAATTCTTCAAGAGAGTTGGTCGATAAAGTTATTGCGCTGCTTGTCGCTAAGCCTAGCATTACAACTTTAGATTTGACCGGCGGCGCCCCTGAGCTAAATGAAAACTTTAGGCGCCTAGTGATCGCTGCAAAAGAAATGCAACGACAAGTATTAGTACGCCATAATTTCACGGTGCAAGAAGAAGACGGCCAAAAAGATTTACCGCATTTTTTCGCTAAACACAAGGTAGAGCTTTTTTGCTCGTTGCCTTGTTACCTCGAAGAGAACGTAAACCAACAGCGCGGCGGTGGTGTATTTGAATCGAGCATTAACGCATTGCGTGCCTTGAATTCAGTAGGTTACGCGCAGCCTCAATCGGCGCTCAAACTTAATTTGGTTTATAACCCACTTGGCGATAGCTTGCCGCCAACGCAGCAAGGACTGGAGGATGACTATCGTCGGGTGCTGTCCGAACAGTATTCTGCACAATTCAGTAATTTATTAACGATTACGAATCAACCCATTCATCGTTTCAAGCATTTCTTACAGCGCGAAAAAAAGCTAGACGGATACATGGACTTACTGCGCGATAACTTTAATCCGCAAACCTTGGATAGCTTAATGTGCCGTCGTGCCATTAGCCTGCGTTGGGACGGCAAGCTCTTCGATTGCGATTTTAATTTGGTAAAAGACATGCCCATGTCAAATGAACAGGGTACGCCCCTAACCATCGACGATTTATTGGTTGCCGGCTTTGAATCAGAAGAAATCGCTGTCGATGATCATTGCTTTGCCTGTACAGCGGGCGCAGGCTCGAGTTGCGGCGGTAGTTTGGTCCAAGAGGTTTAATGAATAAATCTCTATTACTAATCTCGGTGATACTTTTGGCTTTAGGCGCATGGTTTTTCCTTTTACAAGAGCACACCGGTGCCGCACTTGACTGGGTACGAGATCAAGGTCCGATGGGCGCGGTTGTAGTAGGGCTAGTTTATGCCTTGGCAACCGTGTTGATGATTCCTGGGTCTATGGCCACGCTTGCTATCGGCGCTATTTACGGGCCATGGATCGGATTGCTCATTGTGTCACCAGCTAGTGTCTTAGGTGCAACCATGGCTTTTGTCTTAGGACGCGGTGTGTTTCGGCCGACTATCGAAAAGAGGATGCGGGGTTCCAATAAATTCGAAGCACTGCAAGCGGCAATTTCCGATAACGGTCTAAAGATTTTGACCCTAGTAAGACTGTCACCCATTTTCCCGTTTACCGTTATTAATTATGCTTTTGGGCTGACGCGAATTTCTTTACACAAATATATTGTAGGGTCCTTCCTTGGCATGCTGCCGGGCACCTTGCTTTACGTTTATCTAGGATCTGCGGTGGGGGATGTGAGTCAGTTGATGAGCGATGGAGTACAAGACAGCGGGCGCGCGGGCAGCCTAATGTTTTATGGCGGCCTTGTTGCAACAGCAGTAGTAACTATTATCATTACAAAAGTCGCGAAGCAAGCATTGGCCGCAGCGACGACATCCACGGCAAACAATAATGACACTATTACAAAATAACGAACACGACGACCGCTTGCAAAAACTTGTTGGTCCGCGTGATTGGCAATCGCCGCAACCGCATCGTCTTTACGATTTAGTGGTCATTGGTGGAGGCACGGCCGGATTAGTCTCAGCGGCGATAGCGGCTGGCTTGGGTGCTAAAACGGCATTGATTGAATCGGATTTGATGGGTGGCGATTGCCTGAACTACGGATGCGTGCCATCAAAGGCGTTGCTAGCTGTTTCTCACCGCTTGCGTTATTTGCGAGAGGCCGCCGAGTACGGTATGCCGGCGTCAAACGGCGAGGTGGATTTCGCCAAGATTATGCAGCGCTTACGAAAGTTACGCGCCGATATAGCGCATCACGACAGCGCACAACGCTTCACTGATTTGGGCATTGATGTTTTTATAGGCCAGGGCGAGTTCCTGAATGAAGACACGGTCCATGTGATAAGCGACGATGGTGGATTACGCGCACTGCAATTTAAGCGTTGTGTGGTCGCTACTGGCGCGCACCCAGCTTCTTTGCATATTGAGGGTATCGATACAGTTGCGCCAATGACTAATCGCGACATTTTCAATCTTGAAAAATTACCTAAGCGCTTGACGGTGATTGGCGCAGGTCCAATCGGTGTTGAAATGGCACAGGCATTTGCGCGCTTTGGTTCTAAGGTAAGCATGATTGCTTTAGACAATCAAGTGTTACCACGTGAAGACGCAGAGGCCGCTCAAGTCGTAAATCAAGCTTTGCAAGATGATGGTGTCGAGTTGTTTTTGGGCGCACAAGTTTCTAAGTTTGTTGCTGGCGATTCCTCTAAACAAATTCACTTCGCGCTGAATGGTCAAAGTCATGTTGTAGATGCCGATGAAATACTATTGGCAACCGGGCGCACGCCAAACATTGACGAACTTGATCTCGCAAAGGCGGGTATTTCTTTCGATAAAGTGGGGGTAAAAGTAAATGACAAGTTGCGCACATCGAATCCTCGCGTATATGCAGCGGGCGACGTGATAGGTGATTTCCAGCTCACCCACGCTGCGGATGCGATGGCGCGTATCGTTATTCGAAACGCTTTCTTTTTCGGTAAGAGTAAATTGAGTGATCTTGTGGTGCCGTGGGCGACTTACTGTGACCCCGAGTTAGCGCATGTTGGTTTGCACCTTGGCGATAGCGAAAAGGCCATGTGCGAACTCGATATGTTGCGTTTCGATTTTAAAGACATTGACCGTAATCTGTTAGAGGGCGAAACAGCGGGTTTCGTGAAAGTAGTCATTGAAAAAGAATCTAATGTCGTGCGTGGTGCCACTATAGTTGGTAATCATGCCGGAGATTTGATTGGAGAAATGACCTTAGCGGTCCAAAATAAAATGAAGCTCAGTGACTTTTCTGGGATCATCCACGCCTATCCAACGACGGCTTCGATATTTAGCCGTCTAGGTGATAAGGCTAGTCAGGCGCGCTTGACCCCATTTGTTGCTAAGTTGTTGAAAAAGATTATTTCTTGGCGCCGTTAATGTCGAGCATTTCTATTTGTGCTGTCATCCCAACTCTTAACGAAGAGGAGCATCTCGCGCAATGTATTGCAGAGCTTAAAGACCAAAGTGTCTCGCAAATAATTGTTGCCGACGGAGAATCTGATGATTGCACGATTGAGGTGGCCCGCGAACTAGGAGTAGAAGTCGTAAGCAGCCAACGCGGACGTGGCCATCAGTTGCAAGCAGCGATTGACCATACTGATTGCGATTTAATATGGATGATTCACGCGGACTGTATCCCTCCAACTATGGCGGTGCAAGCAATCGGCCAATCGGTGACTGCTGGTGCGAGGTGGGGCGCATTCATGATTGACCATGTCGTGCCAGTGGGTGCGAGCAAACGGATGACTTGGTGCTTACGCATGGCCAATAAGCGTTCACGGACGACCTCGTTGCCTTATGGAGATCAAGCGATTTTCGTGCAGCGTGAATTACTGATACAAATCGGCGGTGTCCCCAAGCAGGAGTTAATGGAAGACTTAGAGCTAAGTATTCGGCTTAACAAAATCGTGCCACCGCTAATCCTCGAAAACAGCGTATCAGTAAATCCGCGGCGCTTCATTCGCCGCCCCATTACTACATTCATAACATGGATGATTTTTCCTTTGCTCTATCGTTTAGGAGTCTCACCTCAGCGGTTAATGCGGTGGTATGGGTGAGAGGGTTGTTGTAGGCTAGTTTGCATGACAGATTTAACACGCCGTAAATTCCTGCAAGCCACTGGTGCCTCACTTGCAACGACATCACTACTGAGTGCCGCTACATCAACGCTACCGTTGCCTTCGTCTGGTAATCACGAAGGAGTGGTCATATCTTCCGCTAATGGCATAGAAACGGTGAATATCGCATACCAGTTAATGAGTGAGCAAAACATGCGTCCGGTCTCTGCTGCTATTCGCGGAGTTGCAGTCGTTGAGGCCGACCCTAATGATATGTCCGTTGGTTACGGCGGACTTCCTAACGAGCTAGGCGTAGTGCAATTGGATAGCTCTTGCATGGACGGCCTGACTCATAATGCTGGTAGCGTTTCTTGTATTGAAGACATCATGCACCCGGCGCAGGTTGCCGAATTGGTTATGGATCGCACGGACCACATTAACTTAGTGGGCCAAGGTGCTCGACAATTTGCTATCGACCACGGTTTCAAAGCCGAAAACTTGCTCACCGAACGTGCGCGAGAAATTTGGTTGAAGTGGCGCGCGAAACGCAACGACGACGATCGCTTGTGGCCTCTTGGCGACACTGTGCCAGCCGATCCGGCCTTAGCCGATGAGCCGCGCCCATGGGGCACTATTCACTGTTCGGCACTTAACAGTGCTGGTGATGTTGGCTGCTGCACAACGACAAGCGGGCTGTCCTTTAAAATACCAGGTCGCATTGGCGATTCACCCTTAGTCGGCGCAGGAATGTATTGCGATAACGAAATAGGTTCAGCCGGAGCAACCGGCCGCGGCGAAGCAGCCATCATGAGTTGCGGCTCTATGTTAGTAGTCGAACGCATGCGCGCTGGTGACAGCCCAGAACAAGCTTGCCTATACGTATTGAAGCGCGTTGCCCAACAGGCACAACGCGCTTCAAAGTGGCAGCCAATGCTTTATAAGGATGGAGCTCCTAATTTCGGATTGACTTTCTATGCGATTCGCAAAGACGGAACTTACGCCTCTGCTAGCATGCGCGGTAAGCCAGGTAGCAGCAAGTTTGCTGTTGCCGACAAGAATGGTGCACGCCTAGAAGACTGCGCGATAGCTTTCGCTTAGTCTTGATTGTTTTCGTAAAGGTGTTCTTCTGTAAGAATGTGGTATTGATCGACCGCACTAATCAGGTGGTCACTCATGGATTCTTTGAATGAACAACATTCGAATTTAACACCTTTAGCTTGGATGAGTGGCGCAACATCTGCGAACACACCATTGCCAGAAACTACAACGATCACGTCTACTTTGTCGGCGATGCGGAGCATTTCCATGGCCATGCCTAATTCCCATTCCGCTTTGCGTGAGCCGTCTCCGCGTTCGACAACTTCACGCTTGCGAACTTCGAAGCCACAGTAACGTAGGTGGTCAGTAAAACCAATTTGATCGAGTCCGTCGCGCTCGATAACGTATGCAAAAGCACGAGTCAGGCGACGGTTGCGCACACAAGCACGTAGCATATGAGCATAAGACAGGTTACTGCCGAAAGCCTTCTTCGCCGAGTGGTACATGTTTTGCACATCTACGAAAACCGCAATATTCTGACGCTTTAAGAAACCGCCAGGTGCTGCATAGCCACCATTGGAAGGGATACGGCCTGTTAGCGGATCAAGTGCAAGCGCGCGGCGCAAGCGTGCGACTTCGTCTTGTAGGTCATAAAAATAATCTTCTAGATCTTCGCGTTCGATGGTCGCGGCATCAATAGACGGCTGCAGTACAAAGTGCGAATTAAGCGAAGAGGCAGGTGGTGAAGCGGGGGCAGCAGGCTTAGTTTTGGATACTTCTGCTGTTTCAGCTTCGTTATTTTCTTTGACTTCAGAGTCAGGCATTTATCTAATTATTTAAGGGTTTATGGGGGTGAAAATCACCGCCGATATATCGGTCGGAATAAATCAAAGGCTAAACACACCTTTGAGGTGGGCGATTATAGCTAAGCTATTGCTATATATCGATACTGAGGATTGAATCTAACAGGTAAGTCTTCGTAATCCCGCTGGTGTCGCATTTAGCTTCAATAATCGTCCGTTCCCCTGAGTTGTAAATAAGACGAGGATGTATTTTAATCACAACATCGCGCCCGTTAGCTAAACGATAGTCGATGTGCAGGCTAGTACGATTTTCAGCTGCTTCGCGTAGAGCATGAAAGCGTTTGGGTAAGTGCACCTGGCTAGGCTTGAAACTACTCAAAGGTGCGCCATTGCCCATTTTGCTCCAGCACAGTTCTGCGCCGCACTCCTTCTCGATGTGCTGCAATAGGTGAAAAGTATTTTCGGCATCCGCTAAAGCGCGGTGTGAGACTTGATTAGGCAAGTTTAAATCGCGAGTTAAATCGCTAAGTGAATTCGACTTACGCTCTAAAAGTTTGCGCGATGCTGATAGCGTGCAGTAGGTGTTGTTTTTGTTAACACGCATGTCGGCGCGCCATAACTCGCTGGCCAGCATCGCCGCATCAAAACTAACGTTATGCCCGACGAGTGGGAAATCGCCAGCCCAATCTATAAAGGCCGGCAATGCCGCAGCGGCAATCGGCTCGTTTGCAACCATCGAGTTATCGATGCCGTGCACCCGAATAACATGAAATGGAATATTGCATTCGGGGTTCAGTAGCAACTCGAAGGTGTCCACGATTTTATTTTCGACAACTTTGATGGCACCGATCTCAATAATTCGCGCGCCGGGCGGCATGCCAGTAGTCTCAGTATCAAAGACCACGTAAGAGCTATGCGCGATCATTTTCTTTCCCAATCCACTTCGGCAGATAATTTGCACTGAGGTAGAACAGCGGAGTATCGATGAGCGCAACCATTGATTTAAACAACCACAAGTCAAAAATGGCAACCGACATTTCGGCTGGCGTCCATGTCCCGGCGAATAGTACCCACACGACCAATGTCGAATCGACTAGCTGCGAGACAATGGTTGAACCGTTATTACGCAGCCACAGATGCTTGCCCGAAGTTAGTTTTTTCCAGAAATGGAAAATTTTGATGTCGATGAGTTGCGCTACTAAATAGGCAGCCATCGAGGCACCAATAACTCGGTAGCTGTTGCCGAACACGGTGTGAAAAATGTCATCGTTAACCACCGAGTCGTCAATGGCGGGCATGATGTCGGCAATCGCCAATGTAGCAATGACCAGTAGCGAGGCGATGAGCCCGCCGATTACGACCATGTTGGCGCGGGCCTTGCCATATAGCTCGCTGAGAAGATCGGTGACCAAAAAAGTTAATGGATAGGGGATGACGCCCGCTGACAATATGAAAACTTTGCCGAATAATTCAATATGAAAAAACTTATTAGCGATGAGGTTGGCTACAACAAGTGACCCCGTAAATAGGGCCGCCAGAATTAAGTAAAGTCGTTCTTCGCGTGGTGTCATTTCTTTGGAACAACTAATTTGTTAACCCATGTTGCCCATTCTTCGTCTGCTTGCATGAACGACCAGCCGTAGGCCTCTTGAAGGGCGCGGCGCTGAGCATCGAGATTGGCGGTAGCGTCAGGGTTATTTTTAAGAAGGAGAATCCATTTGGCGAATTTCTCTCGGTTATGTTCGTACATGAACACTATCTTCGACCACGATTCGACGTGCGCATTGAAATTAATGTCACCATAACTTCGCATCTTGCCGAGACTGACAAAACCCAGGACATCTTTTTTAGCGACTATTGATTTTATTGATTTAACCCATTCTTTTGAGTCTTCGCTGAATTCGGTAGAGCCTTCATCAAGGTCGTACATGTTATACCGAGGGTCGTTGATCTGTGTAAAGTAGTGTCCAAATCCTACACGCATCCAGACAGGCGCTTCGTACAAGTAAAGCATGTAGGCATCGAATAGATTGATAATCACGTTATGCAACATTGCGTTATGTAAGTGGCGATCGTGCTTTATTTTTTCTGATTCTGTCGCCAGGCCAAACCACATAGAGCGTGACACAGGGTTTTCTCCAAAGGGCCGCCAATCGTTATGCCAGCGTTGGGGGTGTGAATCGAGTAGGCCGATGTAGTCGCGCTTCATGATGCTGATTTCTTTTTCTTTAATCAACAGCAGGACTTCATGTTTCATTGGCATTCCGAAGTGCCGCCCAAGGCCGAGCCATTGCGGCAAACCCGGCTTGCGTTTTTCGCTGTCCAGCCAATGTTGTTTTAATACTTCACTCCAGCCATTTTTTGCTGCGTCAATGAAAACATCTTCAGTAGGCAATTGAGAAAAGGGGTCTTCCTCCCAACCAAACATGTTCATTAAGGCCTGATAGGCATTCTCGGCGCGCCACGCCATTAAGTGAATGCGCATCCATGGATCGAGCGTTTTTATTTTCTTGGGTGTGATGTGAGGGAAAGCCTTAGCAAATTCAGTCAACTCAGCGAGGTAAGTTTTTTTGTCTTTAACTGGTATTTTCCATGACTTGATGTCGGCGCCAAAACGAAAGTGCTTGGTCTCTACCCACATCAATTTTTTGTTGCCAATACGCTCGCTTATCTCTTCGCTGTCGGTGGTAAAGAACAAATAAGGGCCATGGCCGACAACGCCCGCTTGTTGCATGCGCTCGGGGCTATTAGCGCACATCGTACATTCTGATTCGGTGGCTTGTGCGCCGAATAGTGCTAGGATTGCAGCAGATAAAATCATATTTTGTCAGACCAGCTGTTCGCGAGTTCGATGAGTTCCGTCATTGACGGGCGGAGTAAAGGTTCTTCTCCGGCAACGACAACTCGACAAGCATTAATCGCGCCTAGGCGTAAGGCTGTATCGCTGTTGTTTAGATTATCAGCTAATAGGTTAGCATTCTCTTTGACTCCAAAAAGTTCGAAGAGGTGTAAGCCAAGCAAGCGTGATTTCTTGTTAGGGGTAGACAGCTTTTCTTTAATAATCGACGACATTATTCCTCGCGCCATTCCTGAAAAATCACGGCGCAGTTGTTGCTTACTATCTTTCCATCGCGTATCGATGATTTGGATGCATGCTGCAACAACGGAATCATTACCGCGCTTGATCAAACCACGCACACAGTGATACTGTACTTCTTCGCTATCGTTTTTTAGATGAGCAAGCAGCACCTCTGAACTGTCGTCGCGCGGACTGTCGGCCCAGCGACTCATGAGGTAAATGTAAACCTCAGCCGGTGTTTTCCTGTTGCACAAATCAAGGGCAATGTGTAGATCGTCATCCAGTAAAATCGAATCGAGCGCCACTGTTAAATAGAATTGGCGATTTGTTTTTGCCATGCGTTGAAACGAGGTCAAGCACTTTGGGATAGCTCCTTCGCCAACGGCAATTAACTGCTCAACGCCACCACTAACTTCGTTTATGTCTTCTTCTTCATTGATGAGGCCTTTTTCAATTAAGCGCAAGGCGGTCATCATCGATTTATTCTCTTTTGATTTCAGTCGCGCAAACTTAACTTTTTGCACTACTTGATCGTTGGCAGGAGCATCGAGCTCTTGACCCCAAATGTGGTGCGGCAAGCAGAGCAACGAGCAGGCCACAATGAGAAAACGGAGTGTAGATTTATTCACGGGACGTTTTATTGCGAAATTCGTATGGTAAGCACGAGATTAGCTTATCACTGCCAAGTAGCGGTGCGTGTTGCCATTGCTTGCGATTAGCACTGTAAATAGCGGCGTTGGCAATCTCAATTTGGAAAATATCGATATCAACGCCCGCAGTGCTCCGTTGCCCAGGTTTGCGCGCATTGAGGAAAACGATTGACCAGCCAACCGAGTTATAGACAGGTGGCGACCACTCGCCATCCTCGAGAATGGCTACCGCAGCGGCGACGCCTGCGCCAAGCTGGCTAGGGGTTGGCGAAGAAATTTTATTTTGGTGTGTTAAGTCGACCAATTCGAGAGATAACAGCTCCTTGGGGTTGTATTCTTTATATTTATCTAGAATTCCACTCAACCTGCGGAAGGCCCTCTCGCTTGCTCTCAGATGCGATTGGTGCAGGATTTCGGCCTCTCCTAGCCCGTTCATTAAAAGATGCGCGCGTAAGGTCGATTCTCCATATTCGGGGAAAGAATGCTGCAATTTTTCGGCTATGTTGTCGATAGTATCCGCGTAAATAATTGTGTCGCCAACTTGAAGATACTCGTCAGGTTGCGCACAGCCTACAAAACTAACAACTAATAGGCAGCAACTGCTCAGCCGAGCTAAAATGTAGGGCAAGTTAGCCCTCGTCAACGTCCTTAACAACATCACAACTATGATTTTACCGTTTCTACTTACACTCGCAGCCCTTTCTCCAGCTTCATTCGCACAAGACCTATTTTCTGACGCCACACAAAAAGACGAAGCCGTAGCGCCTACAGTGGTGGTGCGCAGCATCGATGTCAGCATTGAAGAGCAAATGACCCGTGGTTTAATCTATTCTTGTGGCTCTCGTTACATATTGCAGAGAACCTTAAGCGAATTACTAAACGATGAAATTGCTCGTCGACGCTCAGCAAATATTTTCGTTGGCGATGTCGATATTCTTGAAGAAGACATTGATGCTCAAATCCAAAAGCGCATTGACTTGGTGCTCAACCAAGACCCAACCCTAGACTTTTGGGAGCAGGTTAAAGCACAAGGGTTCACGACAGCAACTTTCCGTGATGAATTACGCCGTAATCTTCAAGCACAACGCATGTTTTTCCCTGAAGACCCCTCTGATTGGCCAGTCGAGCAACTTGCCGACGTACTTGGCCAGCATTGGAAAGATTTCTTAAAAGACGATCATCAAAGTTTGCTGGAGATGAAAGCGAAGGGTGAATCACAACCTCTTAACGACCAGATGATGAATCAATTCTTGATGCCAACAATCTGGATGTCTTTAATGAAAGGAGGCATGACGATGACGCCAGCAGACGGCCTGCCAGAAGGCGTTTGCCTGCGTGTTAATGGCCGCGATATCTCTACCGCCGAGGTTTACAAAATAATCGAACCGATGATTACGGTTGTCGAGCGCGACTGGGCAGAGTCTTTCGTAACAAAGATGAACCTTGCAAGCAATGATCTTAAAGCCAGCGGTCACTGGATGAGTGACGAGGCATATATGACCGCACTAAATGCTGAGCGCGCTGAGTACGAAGGCACTATCATCCCGCACGAAATGATGATATTACAATTTCTAGGCTTCCCAAGCATGGAAACGTATTACCAATATTTCCGCGCGCGTCATTCCTACAAGAAGGTCATGCCAGCAAAAGATAGTGAAGAATATGCAGCTCTTGTTAAGGAGAGTATTGCTACACGCGGCAGTTTTTACTCAGCTGATAAAATCCAAGTGGATGTAATCCTGTTGGGTGTGCGCAGCAAAACGACCGGGCGCTTTCCGACTGACGGCGATCCCTACATAGCTTGTCTTGAGCGTGCTACAGAAGTCGCCGAGATCCTTTCTGAAGAGGACGCTGATTGGGATAGCATCCTGCTCGATTATTCGGACTACCCAGAGACGGTTGGCGGCGCACAGTCCTCAACTTTGCCGCAACCTAATCGTGGTAAGTTGCCAATGCAGTCACGCAACGATTTGCGCGGTTTCTTAATGGAAAACGATTACACTGATTTCGTTTTACAGAACTCCATGGCTAATCAAATATTCTTCGCCTCAGAAGTGGGGAAGGTATATGGTCCAATCAGAACTCCGCTTGGCTACTCTTTTTATCGGATAAATAAAATAGCTAAGGGTTCTAAGGTTATCGATTACGCTGCGAACGAGCGTGACGCATTCGTTATTGATGACGACATGCTGACCACGCATTTTCACGCTTACGTGAAAGGTTTGCGTGACGCGGTCAAATAGAGCAATTGACGAAATCAAGTACATCACTGCGTAGCGCGTACCAACGCGTCATGCCGTATCTGAGCAAATATAAAGGCTCAGCGGTAGCAGTGGTGGTTCTTGGAGCAGTCGCAGCACTAGGCTCGCGATTTACTATTGTTTTTATTAAGCCGCTAATCGATCGCTTGCACCTTAGTGGAGGTGACTCGCCAAGTGTTAGTCCCGTATCGGCGTCGGCGCTTGATACGTTCACGGCCGAAGTGCTCGAACCATGGTTAGCCACATTCGGTGATTGGGGTCTTGGACCAGGAATAAGCCAAGCAATTTGCCTTGTAGCGGTAATGATTGGCCTGGCGATTTTCTTTGCCTGCGTTCAATATCTGTTCGTCCGGATGTCACGCATGCTCTCGGTGTATATGATTACCGATTTGCGTCAAGATATGGCTAGTCATGTTGCCAGCTTAGGCATGGGCTACCACTCCGGTCGCCGCCTTGGTGATTTGGTCTCTCGAATGACCGCTGACGCAACAACGGCATTGCGCGTTTTGAATATGATGATTGAAGAGATGGTGCAATCGCCATTCAGCATCATTGGTTCGCTACTGGTAGCCTATGCTGCCGAACCAACGGCGACAATCGGCACCTTGGTGTTCTTGCCGATACTGGCATTGCCCGTAATAAAACTTGGCCCGAAGATTCGTAACCGGTCGCGCAAGTCACAAGACTCTTTGGGTGACACCACCCAATTATTAACTCAAATGTTGTCGGGCATTCGTGTGGTAAAAGCGTTCCGCATGGAAGAGCGCGAGGCTCAAGAATACCGTAAAGCGAACGAGGAATTTGTCGTGAAGACACGCGGCATGGTGCGTGCGCAGGCAGTCTCGTTGGCCGTTACGGCTTTCTTTGCAAATGGAGGCGTGGGGCTGGTGATTGGTGCCCTAGTAATCGTCCACTTGACGGTAGTCGAAATTTTTCATGATGTAGGCACCATGTTTGCCTTCTTCATTGCGATTGGCACTTTGTTTGCCTACGTGCGCCGACTGACTCGCGCGTTCACGGGTATTTACGCTTCAATGGGGTCGCTCGACCGTGTCTTCGAAGTGTTTGACTTGGAGGCCGACATGAAAATTAATCCTGATGCACAGTCACTTGATAAGGTGACTAATCAAATAGAGTTTAACGCAATCAACTTCACTTATCCGGGTTCACCGGATAAAGCTATTGATAACTTAAGCCTAACGGTTAAGCGCGGCGAACGCATCGCACTGGTCGGCTTGTCTGGCGCAGGGAAAACAACCTTGCTTGACTTGG
>CAXGOF010000019.1:0-15764 GCA_964011335.1 uncultured bacterium | reverse complement strand
CCTATGCTGAACGCGCGGCGTTCTTTGCGCCGAATGACCCAGAGATTAATATGGTTTACGCGGCTGCTCTTGCTGAATCAGGGCAGACTAAAAAAGCTTCCGAGGCTCTTGAATACGCATGGGATGCTATCGAAAACGATCCGAGCTTTGCGCGTGTGATTCTCACACACTATGCCGCAACAGGTCAAGCGGAACAGGCGCAGGACTTTGTCAGCGCCATGCTTAGAGAAGATCCACAACACGCAAGCTCATGGACGACATCGGGTGACCTGCTGCTTTCACAAGGCGACTTAACGGCGGCCGCTGAAGCATATCGCACTGCAATCAATATGGATCCTAATGTTGGCATGCCCGAATCGATACGCATTGCTTTGAATGAAACAACATCTGGCATCGACCCAATGTTTAGTGCCGCACAGAGCGCTGAAGATAGCGGTGATTGGGACTCTGCCATTAACCTACTACGCTTCTTGATTGAGCGCGAACCACAGAATGAACTTTTCTTAATGGCTACCGCGAGAGTGTACTGGGCACAGAACAACTCTAACCAAGCGCAAAACTTTTTAAGTCGTGTAGCGATTAGCAAGCGTGATTGGCGCGGGCACATCCTGCAGGCCAAACTTGACATTAACAATAAGCGTTTCACTCAAGCGCGCACAGCTCTCATGATGGCTTCAAGCGATCGCGATGGCATCCGTAGTATTGAATTGCTTATGCAATATATAGATTCGAAAATCGCTACGGAAACAACAGACGGCACATCTCTATGAATCCCTCTACTTCAGCGACCGACCCCTCTTTGCCGAGTGTGCTTAACGGTGCGCATAGCAACGAGTTCGATATGTTATGGCGACTATTAAGCACTGCTGATAGCTGCTTAGTTGACGCTAGCAATGTGATCACGGTTGACTCTGAAGGCTTACAGATGTTGGTTAATGGTGTGCACGCTCTTCATCGTCAAGGGCGCATGCTAGCAATCGAGAACCCTTCTAGCGCTTTACGCGCGGCTTGTAATTCGTTTCGACTACACGAAGTACTTGGTATATCCGAAGATACGGATGCCGCCAGCAACATCGATAATGGTGCTCGCCTAGGCGAGGTGCTGATTCAATTAGGCTATTCGAATGATGAAAACCTAAATGATTCTATCGAGAAATCGAGTGAACGCCCTGATTCTTATTTGGGGCAAATCATGCTCGAAGAAGGTCACATTGACGAAGAGCAATTAGCTCGTGCCTTGGCGGCACAACACGATGTACTTTTTGTAAATCCGGTTAATGACGGGGTTCTCGACGTATCTATTGAATGCGATGTGCCTTTCGCAGAATTACGCGGTCACGGCATTCTGCCCTACTTACGCCTCAACGACACGCTTGCTGTTGCCTTAAAGGACCCGGCCGACGTCTATGCCAGTGATGTGGTTCGCAAGTACACCGGCCTCTCCGTAATCACAGCCGTGGCTACACCGGAGGCAATCAACATTGGTCTCGATCAATTACAACGTGCGCATTCAGGAAGCGTTGCTGCTGAAAACACCGAGAAGGATGAAGTGACGACAGAAGAGCGTTTTAATGAAATTGTTGTAAACGCTATCATTGAAGGCGCATCTGATATTCACGTCGAACCTTTTCAAGACAATTACTTGTTACGCTACCGCGTCGATGGTCGCCTGCATGAAGTAGGACCACTTGCAAATGATATTGGCTCTTCGTTGGTGGCACGCATAAAAGTTGCAGCTGGCTGTGACATCTCAGAGAAGCGACTACCGCAAGATGGGCGCATTCATTATGAAGATCGGACACGCGATGTTGACTTACGCGTCAATACACTACCAACCGTACACGGTGAAAAAGCTGTAATGCGTATTTTGAACCGCAACACCGAAGCTTTAGCGCTAAAACACCTTGGCCTAACCAGCAACAATAACCTATGGTTGAATGAAGCCATTAACCTGCCGCACGGACTAGTATTAGTCACCGGACCAACGGGTTCTGGCAAGACAACAACCTTGTACAGCGTGCTTGACGAAATTGTTACTCCAGAAACCAATGTGTCTACAGTTGAGAACCCTGTAGAACGTTCGGTGCAAGGCGTAAACCAAACACAAGTAAACTACAAAGCCGGCTTATCTTTTGAGTTGTGCCTGCGCGCACTACTTCGCCAAGATCCCGACGTAATAATGATTGGTGAAATTCGCGACAAAGAAACCGCAGAAATAGCGATAGAGGCTGCCTTGACAGGTCACTTAGTTCTAGCGACATTACACACCAACGATGCCCCCGGTGCAGCATCGCGTTTGATTCAAATGGGAGTCGAGCCGTTCTTGGTTGCTGCGACCCTACGCGCAGTCATTGCGCAACGCTTGGTCAGAAAGTTATGCGACTCTTGTAAACGACCGATTGAGCATTCTGATGCTGTACATGATCAGTATGCAAAACAGGGTCTAGAGCGTCAACAACACTTCGCCTCCGCAGGGTGCCCAGCGTGTCGCAACACAGGCTACGATGGGCGCTGCGGTGTCTTTGAAGTAATGAAAGTAACGGACGGATTGCAAGATCTAATCGCCAGCAACCCCTCTTCGTCTGATATCCGAAGCTTAGCGCTTAAGGAAGGAATGGACTCCCTGCTTGGCGATGCCTTTCAACGGGTAAACATTGGCTTAACCACCGTTGAAGAGGCACTACGTGCCGGAGGGAAGTCATGAACCTAGCATCATTTGTTTACAAAAAGCAAGACGGCGAAGTATTCGGTGGCAACGCTGGTGGCAAGACTCCGCCAGAACGCCAAAACGTCGAAGACGGTCCTGCGCATGTTGACTTAAGAATAAAGCTTAAGCCAAAAGAAGCACTGCAAGTAATGATTCAAATGCGTGCTATGCTTAGCGCTGGTGTACCACTGCTTGCTGCAATGCGCTCATTGATTGAGCACGCAACAACACCAGAATCCGAAAAAGTTTTGCGCAAAATAACGACTGTCGTTGAAGGCGGCTACGATTTATCATACGCTTTTGACTGCCTACCTAATTGCTTCGAAAAGTACGTGGTCCACCTACTCGCTGCTGGAGAACAAGCAGGAGCATTGGATGAGTCCCTAGATCGCAGTATTGAACTACTAACGAATCAAATAGAACTAGGCAGCAAGATTAAAGCAGCACTAACCTATCCGGGGTTTTTGATGGTCATGACTTTCACTATGACTCTTGGGATTTTATACTTTTTGGTACCGAAATTTGAAGGCCTGATAATGAAGCGCCCTGACGACTTACCATGGACAACTAAGCTTGTCCTTTCAGCTAGCCAACTCCTACATTCAGCTCCAGAGTTAGTGTTCGGCGGAATCATTACGGTAATCGCAGCATTTCTCATCGCACTAAAATCCAAAAAATCACGTGCGGTGATTTTTAATGCCGTCTCAAAAATGCCCGTGATTGGCGACTTGATTTTCAAGGGCTATTTATCACGTTCCGTTGGCACTTTAGCGCTAACGCTTGAATCTGGCGTACCAATCCTGACTGGACTGGAGCACGCGCGTCAAGTTTCTGAGTTGCCGCGCTTACAAGCGCAATGGGGAAAAGCAGCTGTTACTGTACGTGACGGTCGCCCTATGCACACTGTTATGTGCGACAAAGAAATGCCGCCGGCTCTCACACAAATGATTGTTGCAGGCGAGTCTTCTGGCTCGCTTGACAGTTCACTGCGTAAGGCAGCTGAGTTCTTAGATACCGAGACCAAAGCGGCGCTAAACACTTTCACTTCCCTGCTCGGGCCAGCTACGGTTGTCCTCGCTGGCGCCGTAGTTGGCTTCATCGTGGTGTCGCTAATGACTCCGATTCTAACAATGGCGAAATACGTAGGATAATAATGAAAACAACGCGCAACTCTGGGTTCACTCTTATCGAAGTTTCGATTGCGGTAATGTTAATCGTAATTGTGTCGACTTCAGCAATCGCTTCGTTACGCATCAGTATAAAAGCCATGCACGGCGCCGAAGTGTCAGCAAATGCTGCGATAGCCATCCGTGAGTTTCGCGAATACACCTATAAAGACAGTATTGATAGTCTCGATTCACGCAATGCTCAGTCTTATTCGCCCATATTAGGCGACGGATCAGTAATGCCTAATAGCACGGGATTCATTCTTAATGTAACAGTGACAGCCGTCGATGATTATGACCCAATAGTAGTTGTTGCAAGCAACGAATCCCGAACGCGCGTAGTCGGAATTGAAGCTACTTATAACGGCGCGAAAATCTTGGAGGCGGCGTGGCTGTCAGCAGAACACTAAAGTGCAATGCTGGGGGTTCGTTAATAGAACTAGTGGTAACTGCCGCTATCCTTATTGTTCTACTCGGCCTTGCTGTGCCAGCTGTACAGAATGACGATCGCGCAGGCAATATTACGCGTTCGATTGTGGCAGACGCGATCCGCAATCGCTCTTACGCTAAACGCACATGGGAAAATGTAACCATGCAAATTGATGTCGCAAATAATCGCTGGCGCTCGCAACTACAGAACGGCACAGCTTTGCAAACGTACAAGTCTGACATCTATGGTTGGATTGAATTGCCACCTGGAGTGAGCTTCGCCAACATTGGCGGCGGCAATACCGATGCCGTTTTCTTACCGACCGGACGCACCTCTTCTGATGCAGCGTTTGCCATCGTGCAAGGCTCTAACCAGTGGCATATCGTAATAAAGTCCCTCTCTGGGCTGATAACTGCAATCCCCCAATGATCATGAAACTATCACGCAATAACCGCATCAGTACTGCTGGGTTCACGTTAATAGAAATCATGATTGCTACCTCAATTGCCATGGTTCTATTGTTTGGAGCGCTTTACAGTACTTCAGAGACCTTAGGAGTGGTGCGCGAGGGTGACATTCGGATGCATACCAATGTCAATGCGCGACGAGCGCTCAATCGCTTAATCAAGGACTGTCGCTACGCTAGCGAAATCGAGGTTACCGGAACTCAACAAACGGGATGGGCGATTCGGATTAGCACTACCGGAGCTCTTGCTCCTGGCGAGATCGAATACACATGGGGACCTTCCGACAACTCTTTGCGAGTCGCCCTCGTTGGTGGCATGGCAGAAGAAGTTATTTTCGACGTGCGGACTTTTAATGTCGATACATTAAAAGCCACAAGGGATGGCATCGAAGTCATATCACGCATTAGCTTTCGCCTTATCGTTGGCTTAGACGACGGCCATGCCACTGGAGCGGGCAACCCGAATCCTGAACGCACATTCGAACTCGCTGGCACAACCTGGATTCAGCGCAATGACTGGAACAACTAGTATTCGGCGATTTAACCTTAAGTAGCTGGCTGGTGAACCGTAAAGATGTTGGAGAGTAACATGAAAACATTTTACAAAAAAACTGACAGCACACAACGCGGCGCCGTACTCTTCCTGGCAATCCTAGTAACCGGATTACTTGCAGCGCTAAGCGCTTCATTTGCTGATTCAATAGACAATCAAATTGATACACAGCGCGATGAAGGGCAAGCTTTGAGAGCCGAGTTCGCCGCTGAATCTGGCTGGGAATTTGCCCAACGCCAATTGCTACTCAATCCGAACTGGACTGGGACAGCAGGCCTTATCACGCTGCTCGATGGCATGACGAAATTTGACATTAATACTGCCGTTGATGAATCTGAAACCTACAGCGAGCCTGCTCACAACATCACTGTGGATGGCATCTATAGCACCAGTCTTGCAAAACTCGGTGGCACTATTCAAGTGACGTCAGGTGCTAATGGAACTTCTGAAGTGGGATTAATCTTCTTAGGTGAAAACCTAAAATTGATTCAATCAAACGTAATGTGCGATATGCTTGTCACCGACCTGAAAGGCAAAGTTGATGATTGGAAATTCGATGCAAGCGGAGTTGGCTTTTATGCTGCTGGTGGCGCATCGGCGGATGGTCACACATTGTTCAATAATTCCATCGTTGACGGAATGCTCTTTCGTTACAAAGCAAACACCGAGTACCAGGAGCTCGGTGAAGAAGTTCTAATCACGGAAAACGCGCAAGCACCAGCATGGGATTTCGCTAGCTTAACTACACCAGGTGCTGGGAAAACCGTTATCAACTATACAGGTCTAGAAATCAGCAAGTTCTACACTGAAAACACGGTGATTATTACAGCTGCTGAAGGCGTGGCCATTGATATTAGTGACTGCGCATTCAACGGTGGCCTCATCGTAATCTGCCCTACTGATTTCGATTTGCGCGCTGATAGCCATAACTTATTGGATTTGAAAAACGACGTCATCATAGGTGGCGGCGGCGGAGGATTCGAAGCCAACATTGGCCTCATCGCCCCAGGTTGTGAAATTCAAGCAAAGTGGGGTGGCGTATCCGTAACAGGCTTCAGCATTTTCAATCAGGCAAGAAGCTTGAAAGATAGTACCTTTACCGGTCAAACCGCGATTGTGAAGGATTGCAAAAAGATTCACAGTACAAACTTCTACTACGACGCACAAATAGCCGAAAACTTGCCAAGCTTCATCTCATTCGGTGTTCCTGGCGGGTTCGCTGAGAATTTATCGATGTACGAAGACTTTAATTAATCACAGCTTAGTGCTGTTAAAATGGAAACTATGATTTCAATCGTAGTCCCTGTTCTTAATGAAGCTGGCAACATCAATGCGCTCATTAATGAAATCCACGAAGCACTTGCCCCGCGTTTCGATAATTACGAGATTGTTTATGTCAACGACGGAAGTAGCGATGGCACAGCTCAGGAATTAGCAGAACGAGCAGCGTATGATTCTAAATTGAAAATAGTCACGCACGCTGTAGCATGTGGGCAAAGTTCGGGTCTCCGCACAGGTTGCCTTGCAGCAAAGGGACCTTGGATTGCAACTCTCGACGGCGACGGGCAGAATCACCCGGGAGACATTCCTAGCCTGTACGACGCTATACCCGAAGGCGTAACAGCAAGAGACGTTTGGATGGCTATCGGTCATCGTGTCAATCGTCGTGATACTGCTTCCAAACGCTGGGCGTCGCGTTTCGCCAATAAATTGCGCGCTAGCTTGCTGCGCGACGACACCCCCGACACCGGCTGCGGTATAAAATTGTTTTCGCGCGAAACGTTCATGTGCCTGCCATGGTTCAATCATATGCACCGATATTTCCCAGCCTTAGTGCGACGCGCTGGCGGTACATCCGTTTCGGTGCCTGTCCGCCATCGCGAGCGAGGCGCAGGCAGTTCAAAATATGGTGTGCTCGATCGCGCCTGGGTTGGTATCTACGACCTTATTGGAATGCGTTGGCTAATGAATCGGAATGCCGTGCCAACTATAATTGAGAACGATGAATGATTGGCTCGACCAGGTTTTAACTAACGCCGTCAACCCCATTGCCCTATTCGGCTTTGCGGCGCAGCTGGTTTTTTTCATGCGCTTTGTAGTACAATGGATTTCAACCGAGCGTAATCGCAAGAGCGTTATTCCTGTTGCTTTTTGGTACATCAGCATCACTGGCGGCTTCATGCTTCTAACGTATGGTATTCTCGACCACGACCCCGTGATCATCATGGGCCAAAGTTTCGGCATCATCGTCTACGCGCGTAATCTGTACTTTATTCGCAAGCACAAAAATGACGCCTAATGCTGTGGCTGATTATTATTCCACTTAGTATTCTTGCTTGGTATGTGCGCCCACTGTTGCCGATTGACGAAACCCGCTACCTGTCTGTCGCTTATGACATGTTTACTTCTGGCAACTACCTTGTGCCGCACCTGAACGGCGAGATATATTCACATAAGCCACCATTGCTATTCTGGATGATGAATCTAGGGTGGGAGGTCTTTGGCCTAAATAATTGGTGGCCACGCACGCTAGGACTGGTTGCTCTTTTCTTAAATGCGCACTACCTTAAAAAACTTTCGCTTTTAGTATGGCCGGAAAAGAAAGCTGTTGCCGTCAATGCCAGCCAAATTTTCTTGACGATGTTTTTCCCGCTGATCTTCTCCAGTCTGATTTTTTTCGACTTGTGGGTGTCATTTTTCGTCCTCATCTCGCTAATCGCAACTTTCTCCTTTATTCGCCATAAGAATTTTTGGCCATGTGCACTACTGCTTGGTTCCGGCATTGGTCTTGGGATACTAACAAAGGGTCCGGTCATTTTGCTGTTTATAATAGTCCCGCTACTGTTGCGCAAATCATATACCGATGTAGCTTTATTCAAATTATCCATCAGTGGCTTCACGATCGGCTTATGTATCGCTTTGGCATGGGCAGTGCCAGCGGCAATTATGGGTGGTGATGCATACAGCGACGCTATCTTTATCAAACAAACAGTCGCGCGTGTTGCTAGCGATAGTGCTGGCAAAGTTAGTGGCGCAACCGTTCACGACCGTCCGTTTTGGTATTTCATTGCCCTGCTGCCGCTGCTGATGATTCCGTGGTCCTTCAAAAAAAGCCTTTACACTAAGCAGCATCACCCGTTTTTAATCTCCGCCGTGTTACCAGTGATTGTCATATTCTCATTCATTGACGGCAAGCAACCTCATTACTTGCTACCGTTGTTTCCGCTATTGGCGTTAATGCTTAGCGACAAAATCACTCGACCGCAAGAGAACCAATCGATCAAACCGGCTGTCCTCTGCCTATGCCTGTTTGCCGGCGCCTTACTTGTCTATGGCTATCAGCTACAGCCAAGTGGCTCCTTCCCGAATAGAGACGACTTGCAAAGGGCCGGCATCTTCCTAATACTCGCCACATTCCTCACCTACAGGATCTATAGACGTCGACGCCGCTCTTTACAGTTCTGGTCGGCCGTCACGCCGCTATTATTTATTAGCACCTATATCGCCCTCGGCAGCGACCTCAACAAACAATACAACATGCAGCCTTTAGCCGATCAAGCGCGGCTGTGGCAAGATCAAGGTTTTGAGGTGGCTTACCAGGGCTCCTATCACGGCCAGCTTAATTTTATCGGGCGACTCCCACGACCCATTCACAAAATAGGCTCTGGCGCAACAGTGGCAAGTTTCTACGAGCAATATCCTGATGGCAAACTAATAAAGATTGTACGACCCGAACAAGCAAGCAGCTCATATTTAACTATGCCTCACGGTACACGCGTTGCTGAATTACACTAATGCTAATCTGTAGCTTCAGCATCATCATCTAGCGCGTAACCCAAAGCATTTAGGTCAGCGACATCTTGTGCGTCGAAATCACGCATACCTTTCTTAGAGCACTCGGCAACAAAGAGCTGAGCCCTTGCGAACAGGGCCTCTTGCTCCTTCATTGTCGCTGCTTGCCCAAGCAAATTGATTGCTTCATCAAGTCCATCATTCACTTGTGAATAAAGCTGAATAGGTTTTATTGCGGAAGTTGGCCCATCGCTAGATTTCCATTCGCAAATAAGTTTGTAGCCACCATACTGCACAGCAAGATATTTATCAGATAATGAAGCAAAAGGTTCTTCGTCAACATTGCTTGACATCAAGTCACGCCCGTTCCCAAAATCTTTAATCGCAAATCCTGCTGCCCGCAACAAAGTTATAGGTATATCTTCTAAAGTGGGCACAAACTCTAGGGAGTCAGCGCTTGAACTATCAGGTGTCGAAAGAATGAAAGGTACACGCACATTAGCAGCATGCAGAAGGTCTCCGTGTAACATCAAATCATTCTCGCCAAAATGTTCGCCGTGATCAGAAGTAAACAAGATTACCGTTGGGCGCCCAGATTGCTCAATACGAGCGAACACTTGCGCCAAGGCATCGTCAACCATTAGCATTTCTTCATGATAACGGTCACGCTGAATATCAATTACATTTTTCGCATCAGCTATTTCTGCAGCAGAGCCGCCCTCTTTTACTTTAGCGATAGCACTTCGACACAATAACAAAGACCCTGATGTGTAATCGCTGTAACTATCTGGCAAAGGGCGATCGCCATTAAGCCTTCCTAGGTAATTGTCAGTTGCATGATATGGCAGATGAGGATCCATGAAATGCAAGAAGTAGAAGAACGGAGTTTCATCGGCATATAGCTGATCCAGATAGCTTAATGCCAGCTCTCGAACAATCGGTGCCGTAGCAACTGCTCCTTCTTGGGAGATGTCAAGCCCAGAATAACGCCGCATGAATAAAAACACCGACAAGCGCTGTGACCATAAATCAGACAAAGGCGCCGCGTACCAAACCATTCTTCGCCCCGTGAGCGCAACGCTCAATACGCCAGTTTTTTTGTCATGCGCTGCATCGCCTTCAACATTAACCAACAACTCGAATCCCCTATCGAACCCTGTATCAGTATTTAGCAGGCCATTTGCAGCAGTGGCTATAGTGCGAAAACCTCCGGCACTAAAGGCTTCGGCAAGAGTCGGAATACCTTCATCTAATTTGCCAAAATTAGTGTAAGCCGCATGCTGCAAAGGAGACTCACCAGTAACCATTGAAATATGGCTCGGCAGAGTTGCCGAGGACGGGGCCAACGCATAGGGTGCAGATAAAGACTGTCCTCTGAGCTTTGACAAGGCTGGAAGTTCTATTTCATCAAGGACATCGGCTCGCAGAGTGTCTACCGAAATAAGTAGCACATCTGGCCTAGAGTTTTCACCTGTAAATTCTGTAGCTGCCTCTGGCAAGGACGGAGCGAGCGTTATATCGTATTGCCGGTTGCTTTCAATATGAGTACGGCCAACTGGCAAGAGGAACAAGACGAACAAGGCGAGATTCGCCACAGCCAAACAGCGCAGTATGGAAGGACGCGGTGCTTTTACCGGCAGGAATGTTGCCAACAAAAATGATATCGGCACACCGACTTCAATTATTGCGTGCGGACGTCCACTGCTTGCGAACCAGTATGCGCCAGCCAAGCCACCGAGACCCAGGGCAATCCCAGAAGCAAATGCTGCATCAAGTTCATCGCGCTGACGCTTCTTTGCGATGAACACACACACTGGTGCAAACGCAACGATGCCAAGCAAACCACCTGTTTGAACTAATAAGTACTTAAGGGCAAAAAAATCAAAGCCTGGTGCATGAGGATAAAGCAAGACGTGGGTCAAGCCGCCCAAAAATAATCCTGCCAAGCAGTTAGTCAGCAAGCGCACCTTTTTATAGAAGGATGTTTACTCCCAGGTAAACATTTACAGCATCTGTTTCTTTTTCGGAATTAGGAATGAGGGCGTCGGGGTCCGAAACATAAGATGAAAATTGATTTTCTACAGAAATTTCGAAGCTAGTTCTATCTGAAAGAAACTGAGAAATGCCTGCTCCCAAGCGGTAAATATCTCCGACACCGTCATCAGCGTTATATAAGCCCGCACCAATTAACACGAAAGGGCGAACATTGCCTTCACTTTGTAGGTAATAACGAGCAAAGCCAGTGAACAACTGAGCATCATTGAGAAAGTCGGAGGTAAAGAACTCTACAGTGCCCCCCAGTTCGAGTTGGCTAGTGAAAAAACGGCCTCCTTCAAGCGCGAAAGTATCGCCAATGACATAGCCACCACCATCGTATGAGGAAGAGGAGCTTGCTACGGCAATCCGCCCACCAAGGCGGAATTGCTCGGTTGCGAAATCAGTGCCCACAGCTGTAGGAACGGCACAGCTTACACTAGCAGCCAAAGTAATTATGAGTAGGATTGCTTTCATGTTCTGCTACAAAATATACCGCTGAGCCGAGATAAATGCCAACCCTAAATTTACAACAATCGGCTCAATAACTCAAGCAATGCAGACGGTGGCTGGTCATAAGTGACCCATCCGCGTATTCTGCCTTGCCTATCAATGACGAAGATCTGCGAGGAATGGTCGATTGTGTACATAAGCGCCGAATCCAAAGCCACTTTTTCATAGAAAGATGCGTACTTTGCAGTTATTTCCAAAATCTCAGCATCGCTGCCACGTAAACCAATAACGGGCAAATCAAAGCTGCCTAGATAGTCACGCAGCAAATCGCTGCTATCGCGCTCAGGGTCGACGCTGGCGAACAAAATCTGGATTTGCTGCTGCTGCTCTGCACGAAGCTGCTGCCACACCTCTTGGACTTCAGCCAAAGTGGTTGGGCAAATGTCAGGGCAATGCGTGAACCCGAAAAACAGTAACCGGATTTTCCCGTTGTGCGCGCTAAGTTGATACTTATCGCCAAACTGATCGTGCAAAACGAAATCGCCACCGATCGTGTCATAAATCTCGAGCTCTTCATCCGCGCAGGAAGCACTAATCAGCAAAAAGCATATGAGAATCCGCCGCATTACTTTTCGACTTCGAGGCTAACCACCTGCTCTGGATGCTTGGCAAACAACAAGGTCAGTTCTAGCTGGTCGCCGATGCGCCACGCTTTATCAAGCTCGAAAAACATCAAGTGATCTGCGCCGGGCATCAATTCTAATTCGCCTTTGGACGGCACCACTAAGCGCTCAACGCGGCGCATTTTCATCTTGCCATCTTCATGCAGCATGGTGTGCAGCTCCGCAACTTTTGCGCGTGGTGTTTTCACACCGACTATCACCAAATCCTCGTTACCATTGTTGATCAAGGTCATAAAAGCAGCGCTATTGGAATGCGGCGGACGCGATGTACGCGCACGAGCATCTTCAATTTCAAGAGCTTCCGCGTACGGCGCTTGCGAATCACCAGATTCTATTGGCGGTATACTATCGCCACTGCAAGCAACTGCTAATAACAATAGCGGCAGGATTCTAAGATCTGACATGTCGTACTCCGGAGCGTACTGAGGATAATGTGATTTGTGAAGTCATGGGTGTTCGTAAAGACAGTTAGGGGTATTTTATAACAATGATACCTTAAAGTGCTGCAATCCGTTATTCTTTGCGGAGATGACACGCAACCTCATCCTCGGACTAAACCAATACACGCACTCTGCGGCAGTGTGTGTGCTTGACGCCAACGGCAAGATGTTGTTCTGTGGCGAGAAAGAGCGCGTCAGTCGCAAAAAGCATGACGGTGGTGACACCGCCGATCTCGTCGAGCATGCACTGAATACTGTCGGCGCCGAATTAAATGATGTGCGCATGGTCTGCGCCAATAATCACCTGTTTCGCATCGATAGGTTTCACGATTCTGTCGATTGGTCGACCGCACTCTTTCAGTACCGCTCCAGCTACGTTAGTGATTTCAATTTACTGCCCGGCATCGAGCGCCTCGAGTTATCGCACCACCTAGCACACGCATGGTCGGCATTACCCTACGCTCCATTCGACAACGGCATTATCGTGGTTGCCGACGGTATGGGTTCGACTCTGCACGAGATGCAAATTCCCGGCGAAAATTACTTCACCGATCTGAGCCTAGACAGGCATCCTCAGTTTCAGGAAGTTCAGCGCAAAGGCGAAGCATTCGGATGGCGCGAGGGCGAATCTGCCTTTTTGTTTGAAGGCGGCAATATTCAACAACTATTCAAGCGCTTTATTCCTGAGCCCAGCCCTTCGTTGCTTTACAACTATGGCTTCGAAAACATGAGCTCACTTGGCGCGCTTTACTCGCGCGTGTCATCACATATCTTTGCTGACTGGAATGCCTGCGGAAAAGTTATGGGTATGGCTCCCTTGGCCAGCGAATGGAACAAGGACTACAAGCATCAACCAATCTTAAGCGGTGGTTTAGATGACCTGGTTATCGACTGGCAGCGTTTGCGTAATGCATCCAATCCAAATCAGTGGGATGATAAAAAGAACCGCGGTGCTTATGCGAGTTTAGCTGCTGACATGCAAAACGATCTCGAAACCGTGATGCTCGAAAAGCTGCGAGACCTACGCGCTAAAACGGGCGCTAAGAATTTGATTTTTGTTGGCGGTGTCGCGCTAAACTCTACGCTAAACGGTCGTATTCACCGTGAAGCTGGATTTGAGCAAGTGTTTATTCCCCACTACCCTGGTGATCAGGGCTTGGCTGTGGGCTGCGCAGCTTTTGCTTATGCTCAACTTAATAACCTGCAGCTACCAACTCCGCAGCAAGCGCTTTCGCCATACTCTGGCGTCGCATACACCGATGGCGATACCGCTGCGGCATTAAACGATTGGCAAGACTGGATTGAAGAGGCCGAACTTGAAGGCACGGATATTGCCGACGTAACCGCGCAAGCCATCAATGATGGTCAAATCATAGCTTGGTTCGATGGCCGTTCAGAATTTGGCCCGCGCGCACTTGGCAACCGCTCGATTTTGGCCGACCCGCGACGCGGCGAAATGGTTGAGCGCATTAATTCGGCAATTAAAAAGCGCGAATCTTACCGCCCTTTTGCACCATCTGTTCTAGCAGAAAAAGTTCGCGAGTGGTTTGATGATGCCTCGCCGTCGCCTTACATGTCCTTAACTGTTCAAGCGCGCGCCGGCAAAGCCGAGAAAATTCCGGCAGTAGTGCATGCTGATGGTTCGTCACGTATTCAAACTTTATCGGAAAACGATAACGCCAAGTATTACGACCTCGTCCAGCGCTTTGAAAAACTGAGCGGTGTGCCAATGTTGTTAAACACCTCCTTTAACATCAAGCAAGAGCCCATTGTTGAGACACCCGCTGACGCGATGAAGAGTTTCTTGGATAGCGATTTAGACTTGCTCGTTATTAACGGTCGATTGTTTCGGCGACGCAAATTCCCAGAGATGCTTACCGGCTCAATGATTCCGCTGGCAGCGCCTAATTTTACAGCCGAAAGTGTGTCAAATGCCGAGGGCGACAATATGTCCGTGCGCTTAATGGTCCGCGGCGAGACCTTTGATATCGAGCAAATAGAGCTCGGATTGCTCGAAGTCTGTAATGGTGAAAACACTTTGCACGACATCGCCGACTATTTCAAAGAGAATTGGGATGTCGAACAAGACACGATTCTGGGCCATTTGCAAGGTTTATACTCGCGATGCTTGGCTTCAATAATCATTCCGCAAGAGTAGAATAAGTACGTTATGAGTGAAGAAACTACCATCCGCATTACTGCCGAACCGCAGGTCATTCCTAGTAATTGCCTGTTTCGTGTAGCCAACAATGTCTTTGTCGGCTGCCTCTACACCTCTGATAAAAAGTGGGCTACTGAATGGGCACCGCTGGCCGGTCATTTATTTGATTCGGTTGAAGACCTAAAAGGTGTACGCATCAATAACAGTGAAGTGCTGATTAGCATGATGTCTACGCCTAGCGATTGGCGCGAAGTTGCGCGGTCGGCCGGACAGGCTATTCGCGAGCACTTACAAGCTGGCAATGTTGCTGTCAAAGATGGCGCGCTCGAAACCCAAGAAGGCGACGATTTGTTGCGCCAAAGAGCGCAGACCGTTATCGAGGACACTCTAAATCCTAATTTAGCATCGCACGGTGGTTGGGTTGAAATTCAAGCAAGTAATGGCAAAGAGTTATACATCACTATGGGCGGCGGCTGCCAAGGTTGCGGCTCGGCGGCGATGACTATGAAGCAAGGTGTTGAAGTCGGGATTCGCGATGCAGTGCCAGAGATTGAAGGCATTCACGATGCTACGGATCATGCTTCTGGCGATAATCCCTATATGTAAGTGCGGGCGATTTGCCTTACTGTCCTTGCGGTGCTATGTGTGCTGGCATGCAGCGAAAGCGCTAATGTCGCACCGAGTACGCTTGACTTAACACGTCAACACCGGCCACTAACACAATTGCCGGTGCCCCAAGATCAGGAGTGCGCCGAGTGTCACCCCAAGCAGGTGGCAAAGTTCAAGACTCATGGCATGGCCGATTCGTTGTCAGCAATCGATCCCTTACGCATGCCAGCGCAACTGACGGACGCATCGATTACCAATGCTTTCTCCGGC
>CAXGOF010000018.1:0-15857 GCA_964011335.1 uncultured bacterium | reverse complement strand
CCGGTGTTAGTCGGACATGACGTCAGGTAACCGTAGTCTTTGCCAGTAGCGAACTCGTGCGCTTCCGCGAGAATACGTTCGACACGTTGTGCACGATGCAAAGCTGATTCGAGATCGAGCCCCTTCGAGATGCCTTGTATGCGAAAATGGTCTTCTTCGTTAACCATAACGGAATGCGCACCACGCATACCATAGAACAACATCGTTGGGCGCTCTACATTCAGCAATTCACGCGATGCTAAATTGCGTTCGAGCACAAATTCTTTAGCCGAGTCGCTTAGCGAACGTACCTCTAAAATATTGCCGTCTATATCGCACTGACGCAAAACGCTAGAGGTAGCAGCAAGGATGTCTTCTGCGTCTTCGTCAGCGAGCTGTTCAGGAAATGCGCAATCTGCGACATTGCGTGCAAGTCGAACGCGAGCACTAACAACTACATCCTCTATGGGACCACCTGTTTTAAGCCAAGCAGGTGTAGTTTGTAATAATGCCTGTAAGCGCGTTTCAGTTGACATTACAAGATTGATTTACCGAATGCACTAGCAACGAGATCAATCATATTTTTTGCACCTTGATTACAATTATCAAGCAACGGATTTAGCTCGGCAATTTCTATGGACATCATGCGTTGCGTTGCCGCAAATTGCTCGAGCATATAATGGGCCTCTCTAAAATTCACTCCACCAGGAACGGGGGTGCCCACTCCGGCGACGACATCGGGGTCGAGGCCATCGACATCGAAACTTAAGTGAAAGCCTTCTGTGTCGACGTTTACCACCTGCAGCACTTCTTCGACGACTTGCGGCATACCTTTCGCGTCGATATCCGCCATTGTCCAAACGTTGATGCCCGATTCGCGAATCAATTGCGCTTCTCCGCGATCGATATCGCGGATACCTACTAGGGCTACATTTTCGTGAGAAATAGTCGGAGAGTGATTGGACAAGGAGGCCAAAGCATTTGACGAGCCACTGATGCCCAATAAGTGCGCGAGAGGCATACCGTGAATATTACCACTCGGCGAGGATTGTGGCGTATTCATGTCGCCATGCGCATCAAACCATACGACACCAAATTTCTTATTCTTCGCTGCGCAGTGATTGGCAAGACCAGAAATAGTGCCCATCGCAATCGAATGATCGCCCCCTAAAACCAAAGGGGTATGGCCGTCGTTCATAGCCTGCTCGACCTCGTCACGTAAACTTAAACAGACTTGCACGATTTCTTGCTCAAACCGATACGACTTATCGCCAAAGCTTTCACGTGATTCACATGATGGCACCGAAATGTCAGACTGCAAGCCAACATCAAAACCTAATCGGCGCAAGGCACTGTCTATGCCAGCCGCGCGTAACGCACTTGGGCCTAAATCTGTACCGCGGCGCGACGCACCTAAATCTAAGGGTACGCCAATTATTTTTACTATACGATCGTTGAGATTAGTCATGTTATTCTGGGCTGACGCCGAGTATTGAAATCACCTTAGCTGTCATTTCTTCTTGCTTAGCCTTATCGACGGATTCTAGATTCATGCGTAATAGTGGTTCTGTGTTAGAAGCACGCACGTTCACCCACCACCAGGATGAAGTTTCGACATCACCGTAGGAGATGGTAACTCCGTCAAGGTCGTCGATGGAATCCGCATCGCTAAATTCTTCGCACAAGCGGTCCATGGCGCCTTGCTTGTCGTCAATGTGAAAATTAACTTCGCCGGTGGAGTGATAGCACATTAATTCGTCAAGCATCTCGGAGAATTTTTTAGTACTACGTGAAAGAAGGTTAAGCACACTAAGTAATATTATTTCGGAATTGTCGGCATACCAATTATTCCTAAAGTAATAGTGACCGGACAGTTCTCCACCGAATGGCGCATCGTGCTCGCGCATCGTTGCCTTCAGGAAAGAGTGGCCAACACGTTCTTTGCGTGGCACTCCACCGAGATCTAGAATCGTCTTCGGCAAAATCCAAGATGAGCGCAAATCGTAAACTATCGAGGCACCCGGCTCTTCCTTGAGAACCTCACGAGCGACAAGGGCCGTAACCACATCGTTACCAATAGCGCGTCCGCGATCGTCAACGAAGCAACAACGGTCAGAATCTCCATCGAAAGCTGCGCCAAGTTCGGCACCGCTTTCAATCACAAATTTCTGTAGGTCGACTAAAGTACTTAGCTTAAGTGGGTTTGCTTCGTGGTTCGGGAAGGTGCCATCAAGTTCGTAGTACAGACCTTGGTGCTTAATTTGCGGAACCGCCTTCAACACAGCCGGAAAGCTATGTGCAGCCATACCATTCGCCGCATCCGAAACAATGTTCACCTCGCGCGCCAAGTCGGCCCACTGCGCAACGTGTTTCGCATAGTCATCCAGAGTATCGACATAAGTACGATTACCACGCTCGGCAACGGGCTGCGGCATATTACCCGTAGTGGACATTTGCTCTATCTCCTTAATGCCGTTATCGCCAGAAATAGGTTTCGCTTCTGAAGCGCACAACTTAAAACCAATATATTGCTTAGCATTATGACTCGCAGTAACATTCATGCCACCAAAAGATTTAAGATGGCCAATCGCGAAGTAACATTGCGGAGTTGACGACAAGCCAATATCGATAACATCGATACCGCCATCGAGGATACCTTCGATGACTTCATTATGGATTTCTGGAGCCATAGTGCGCATATCGCGCCCCACTACCAATGGCCCCTGGCCCATAAAATCAGCGAATGCTCGGCCAATGCGGCGAGCAAGATTAGAGTCGATTTGATCAGGGTATGTTCCTCTAATATCGTAAGCTTTAAAAACTGACATAATTATGTATTAAGCGTTCAGGATTGAGTTAAGGGAGGAGCCAGCGCGTTCGACGTCGCTAGAGCTCAGGTGCCGGTGCGTGACAAAACGCAGCAAACGGTCGCCGAGTGCTAAGGCTAGCACACCACAGTCCGCAAGCGCTGCCTCGACCATCGGTGCGTCAAGATTAGGTTGAGTTATTTCTAAGAAAAGAATGTTGGTATCTATGGTTTCTTGGGCCATGCGCGCACCTTGCAAACCAAGCACCATGCCACCTAATTGGCGGCACAAAGCATTATCTAAAGCAAGCCGCTGCGGCATTTCGTCTAGTGCAACAAGGCCGCAAGCCGCAAGAACGCCAGCTTGATGCAAGCTGCCTCCCATCCATTTTCGCACACGCCGCGCGCGCTCGATGAAGGCACCGTCACCAAGCAAGATGGCCCCGATAGGGCAACTGAGGCCTTTTGACAATGAAATCATCAAGGAGTCGCAGACATCGCCATAATCGGAAAACGGCAATTCTGTTTCGACTTGCACGTTGAACAATCTCGCGCCATCGAGGTGAATAGGCACTCCACGATTAAGCCCGAAAGCGTGTAGCTCCTGCAAATAGTCAATCGGTAGAATCGTGCCACCACTAAGTAAGTGTGACTGCTCAGAGCAAATTAATCCCGTGCGCGGCATGTGCACACTTATGCCACGCATCGCCTGAGCTAGATGACCAAAATCTAGCTGACCCCTGCTAGAAGCAAGCGTTCGTGTTTGGACTCCGGCAATACGGGACAAGCCGCCGCCTTCTAATTGAAAAATATGCGAACTCTCGTCGACAATTATTTCTTCGCCAGGGACAGTATGCGCAGCAACAGCAGCTTGGTTGGCCATCGTGCCACTAGGGAAAAACAACGCGGCCTCTTTGCCGAATAAGTGTTGAAAATGTCGCTCTAATTCTTGAGTCGTTGGATCATCACCATGAGCATCGTCGCCAAGCCGTGCGTTTTGCATGGCGTCGTACATTCGCGCCGTTGGCTTGCTAACGGTATCAGAACGAAAATCAGAGTAATTCGACATTAAATTTTTTCAAGGAAGCGACGCACACGGCCGACGCCCTCTTCAATATTTGCAATAGAGTTCGCATATGAAAATCGGATATAACCTTCGCCTTCAGCACCAAAAGAGGTGCCAGCAAGACAAGCGACACCCGCCTCGCTTAAGATGCGATCTTGCATATCGATAGACGACAAACCGAATTGTTTAATGTTCGGGAAAACATAAAAAGCACCCACCGGCAAGTGACAATCGACACCGGGGATATCGTTCAGCAAGTTAACCATGTGTTTGCGGCGTACATCAAATTCACTCAGCATAGCATCAACTCCTGATTGGTCACCAGCAAGAGCTTCCATGCCAGCGCGCTGGCTAAACGATGCCGTACAAGAATTTGAATTAACCATCAACTTAGTGAAGGACTTGGCCAAATCAGGGCGCATAACGCCAAAGCCCATGCGCCAACCCGTCATCGCATAAGTTTTAGACCAACCGTCAAGCAGAATAACGCGATCGCGTATTTCAGGATCTTGCATTGGACTAACATGCTCGATTCCATCGTAAAGCATGCGTGCGTAAATCTCGTCGGATAAAATCCAGATGTCTGGGTAATCTTTTAGCACCTTCAGTACTGCTTCGAGCTCGGCCCGTTCGGTCACTCCGCCAGTTGGATTAGCAGGCGAGTTAAGGATGACCATTTTTGTCTTAGGGGTGATTCTAGAAATCAAATCCTGTGGATCAAGGGAGAAGCCATTTACTTCGCGTAGTGGGCATGCCACAGCCTTGCCATTCACGAAGTTAATCATCGACTCGTAAATCGGAAAACCAGGATTCGGGTAAATGACTTCGTCGCCAACGTCAATCAAAGCTAACATCGCATAAAACATCGTTGGCTTGCCGCCAGGCACAATCGTGACTTCGTCAGCGCCACACTCGATGCCGCGCGTTCGTGATACGTAATCTGCAACCACTTCCCGAGCGTCCGGCATGCCGTTAGCCGGGCCATAGTGGGTGTAGCCATCACGTAGCGCCTGTATACCTGCATCTACAATGTTTTTGGGCGTATCGAAGTCAGGCTCGCCAATTTCAAGGTGAATAATGTTTTTGCCCTGAGCCTCAAGAGCTTTCGCCCGTGCTAGTACTTCGAAGGCCGTTTCAGTGCCAAGGCGACTCATGCGCTCGGCTAATTTGATCTGTGGTAAGGAAGATGTCATGTAGTTGATTTTGCGTGCCTATTCTACTTGCGCCGTACGCTATTTCAGCGTTCCGAATATGGAACATCAGGCCTCTTGCAGGTAGCTTTATACTTGGCATGCTAGTTGCACTACCCTACCGATGAGTAAAATTTTCAGCATTATCTGCATCCTACTGCTTGGCGCCTGCTCCAAGCCAGCGGAATTGGTTATTTACTGCTCGCTCGATCAAGATTTAAGTGAACAAATCATTCGTGACTTCGAAAAAAAGCACGACATTGAAATAGATGTGCAGTTTGACGTCGAACGCAACAAAACTGTCGGACTTGTATCGCGCATAATTGCTGAGGCAAAAAACCCACGAGCTGACGTGTTCTGGAATAACGAAATCGCTCACACCATTCGCTTGAAAGATCTGGGCTTAACTACACCCTATGCCCCCGCCACCGCCGAAGGCATACCCGCTATTTTCATCGACGCTGACAACCACTACACCGGCTTTGCAGCCCGCGCGCGAGTAATTATGTATCGGACTGATATTGAGGTGAATTATCCGAAGCACCTTAATGATTTCCTTAATTCTGAGTACGCTGAAAACGGTGTCATGGCGCAACCCCTAACCGGCACAACCTTATCTAACTTTGCTTACCTTATTCAGCAAAGTTCAACGGCTGAGGTTGTGCAGTGGTTCGATGACGTCAATTCTGCCGGCCTTGGTTTTGCAGCTGGTAACGCCGATGCCATGCGTCGAGTCTGCGCCGGAGATTACGCATGGTGTTTCACCGATACCGATGACGCGGCTAAAGCAGTGATCAACGGTTATCCAGTAGCCATTCATTATCTCGATCAAGGTATGGGTGAAAGTGGAGCGATGTTAATCCCCAATAGTATTTGCCTGCTCGAGGGCGCTCAACAAAACGAGATGGCAAAAAAGTTTATCGACTATGTTGTCTCAGCCGAATGCGAGTTACGATTAGCACATTCAGCCTCGGCGCAAATCCCCTTGCACAGCGGTATTACCGTGCCTGATGGCATCCTATTGCCGAATCGCGATTACACCGTACTCGATATACCATGGTCAGCAGTTGCCGCCGAGCTAGATGACGCAGCATTCACCTTTCAAAAATTGTTTGTGCGATAATGACCTTTAAATCGCCTTGGGCCTGGTTGCTGGCAATCGTCAGCCTGCTTTGTGCATGGCTACCGATGATGCCGAGCGTAGTGGCCTTTTTCGATTTCCCACAATGGTTAGGCACACTCGACAGCCGTTTGCTCCTTCTGCTCTGGCGCAGCATCTGGATGTCCTCTGCAGCCGCAATCGGCTCATTGATTCTTGGATGGCCACTCGGTTTATTTCTCGGACGCTATCGCTTCCCATTACAGTCCACTTATTTGTTGTTCTTGCCACTCTCTTTGATGCTACCACCGTTGATGGTCGCGCAAGCTTGGTACGGCCTAACTGGCATGAATGGCGTTTGGGCTTCGGCGTTTAGTTTTGCTTGCTGCTATGCTCCACTACCAGCATTGTTAGTGATTCGCAGCTTAAAGAAGCAAAGCTCTGCCAGCTACGACGCGGCACGCATGGTGAGCGGTAGGCTTGGTCTACGTTTGCTAATCAGCCACACACGTGGCGCAGCTTTTGTCGGTGCAGCTCTTTGTTTTATTTTTAGTATTGGCGATTTCGCAGTGCCTGATTATTTCGCTACTGTCGGTGATTTATTTCATGTTTACTCTTCAGAAGTTTTCAGCAACTCAAGAAATTCTGACTTTACAGCTGGCGCTGTTTCGAGTTTACCGTTAATCGTTATTAGTCTCGCAATGCTGGTAGGTCTTTTGCCATGGCTCAAAAACCAACAACAGCACACTAGCCAGCAATGCGCCGAGCCACACACGGTAAAGCATTTCATGAGTCTCAGCGTGTTTTGCTTGGGGATAACAGCAGTCCTCGTTTTCGCTGTCATCGGGCGCATGTATTTCGAAACCGGAATGCGCGGTCCACTCGCCACTAGCAGCTGGCTGCAAACTTCAAGCAAAGCCTTTAGTGACGCCTTTAGCCTCGGCCGCGCCGATATGATTCGCACTTTTCAATTCGCTTCAATCGGCGCACTCATCTGCATGGTTGTGGCCCCGCTATGGGCATTCACTATTCATTACAGCAGCGGCCTTAAGCGAAATCTGCTGTTTGTCATGCTGGTGCTGCCAATGTTGATTCCGTCACTCTCGCTCGGTTTCGGCGGCATCGTGGTGTTCAATCAGCCCTACTTAGACGGGTTTTACAATTCGATATGGCTACCTGCGATGCTCATTGCCGGACGTTTCATGCCTATCGCTGTATTGATTTGTATTAATGCTTTAGGCTCACACGCAGCAGCTGTCGACAATAGTGCCAAACTACACGGCTTATCTATCAGCCAGCGCGTTTACGCGTTGTTTGTGCGAAACAACTGGCGTGCGTGCTTGCTTGGTGGCGCACTTGTTTTTGTGTTCGCGATGCGCGAACTCGACTTTGCGATTCTCCTTCCTGCGGCAAACCAATCAACCGCAGTGCGGTATTACAACGCGCTCCACTTCTCGCGCGATAATTTCGTAGCTGCTTTTGGTTTAAGTATTTGCTTTATATTGTTCTTACCGGTAATGCTACACTCTTGGCTGTCTAAAAAATCGTCCTAGCGAATCATGACTCATCCCATCTTAAACATCCAGCAACTGCGCAAGTCTTTCGGCGAACAGCCCGTGTTGCGTGGACTGGATATGCAATTAGAAGCTGGGCAACGTATTGCGATTCTTGGAGAATCAGGGTGCGGAAAGTCCACCTTGCTAAGAGTAATCTCTGGCCTCGAAGAATATGACGGTGGTCAAGTAACTCTTGAGCACCCGCGCCGTAGCCTAATGGTATTTCAAGATCTAGGCCTGTGGCCCAGTCACACTAGTATGCAGCAATTAATAATGGCTGCCAAAGCTTCGAAGATTGGCGGCGCCACAGCCAAAGCTGAACGCCTGCTAGAGCAGTTACAGATTTCTCATATTGCTGATCGCAAACCAGCAACCATCTCAGGTGGTGAAGCACGACGCCTGGCCTTTGCACGTGTACTTATTTGCCAGCCAAAGCTAATCTTGCTGGACGAGGCTTTTTCTTCCTTAGATGCAGATAATCGTCAACAAGGAATCAAGCTATTACAAGAAGTTCTAGCATTAAGCTCAGCAGCGGTAATCATGGTAACTCACAACCAAGACGACGCCGCGCAACTCGGCTTCCCTATTTTTGATTTGGTTGGCGGCCAATTACTAGCACGATGAGATTTATTAGTGCACTTTTTGCTGTCCTCGGCATTGCCGCTTTAGCGCTGATGCTAGCGCCACAAGAAAGCTTGCCGGCTACAGAATGGTATTCATCGACCCAATGCCTTGACTGCCATGCCGATGTTGCCGCCGAATGGAAGAGTTCTCATCATGCCTTCGCCTATGAGAACCCCGAAGTGCGCAAGCTGTCAAACGACTTTGCCAATCAAGAATGCATCGCTTGCCATGCGCCGCAACCCGTGCTTAAGTTCGAAGCCGGAGAACGAGTGTTAGCCCGCCAATCTGAGCGTGGCCTGGGAGTGGACTGCTTAGCGTGCCACGCTGTGACCGATGGTGGTGTTGCTACCAACAACCGTCAAGCCAACAGTGATGCGCCGTGCCATCCACGCTTTGTTGAGCGTATGGGTAGTGTTCAGCTGTGCTCTTCATGTCATAACCAGCATAAAACCGTAGATCAATGGCGCGGCGCGCCGGACAACTTAAAAGGCAACAATTGTTTAGGCTGCCATATGCCCCAAGAATTCCGTCAAGGCGGTCGAAGCGGAAGCAACCATGCTTTCCCCGCCAGTCACGATTTAGCAGCTTTGCAAAGTGCGGTCAGCTTAGATTTGAAAATTCAAGATGGCGTAGTACGAACTACCTTAACCAATGACGGTTGTGGGCACAACTTCCCCACCGACGAGCGCTCGCGCGCTGCTGATCTACTCGTGCAATATCAAGTCGACGGCGAGCTGGGTGAATGGAAACGCTTGTACCGCTTTCGCGACCCCTACCGCGACGAAACTGATTTAACTAACACACAACTTCCATCAGGCCAGAGCATGAGCTTTGATTTGCGTAACGACGTGCAATCTGTCACAGTACGTCTAATTTACAAAACCAACCCATTCATGAGCGACGAAGATGGGGTTGTTGTTCATTCAGCGACTTTAGTGATTGATGAATAAATGCCTAGCTCTACTCATTGCGGTATTGGCATATAGTTGCTCTCAACAAAACGGTGCGATGCAGGCCACCACTCTTGAGAAGTATTCTTTTGACGAAGTGATTGAGCAGCATCTTACGGATGCCAGCGCATGGCCCGAATTCGGGATTGAGCGTGCTAACGAAATGATCGAGCTGTTCGACATGGTAGAGCTCGGTGGCGCCATCGGACAACGAGCGCAACGGCGTGTTAATCGGCTTAGCAATAATGAAATACAACACGCCTTATTGCTAATAGTTGAAACCGACAAACAGAATACAGCATTGCGCCGCCGCGCATATAACTTACTCGCTAATCGTGACTGGCAAAGTAGCAATAGGTTTATTCCACGACTCACCCTACGCCTGAAGTACGAAAAAGATTGGCCGTCTAATATTATCATTGCGCGCGCTTTAGCGAATGTAGGCAGCCTAGCGGGGCTTAGTGCTGTTCAATCTATATTACTGAACTCTAGCGAAAACGAAATCGACGATTTAGACCTAGCAAAATCTCTAGCGGCCGAGTTTATTTCCGAAATAAATTCTGGCTATGGCGACTTTGAAGGCAACTGGCAGCACCTACAAATGCTTTCAGACAACTGGGACAGCGTGCGCACTTTCCAGGGCGTCAAAACTGATTTCAACCAGCAGTATCAAGATGAGCTATGGCACTTGGTGGCACAATTCCGCTCACAACCCTTGCGCCCCGTTGACGATGCCCGCTTTGTGTTTATCCGCCTAGAACAGCAGGCTATGACAGTACTAGCTGCCGCTGCTAGCGACAACAATCGTTACGTACGCGATCATTGCCTGCAAACGCTGACCTGGATGCAGGCATCCACACAACTTGCCTATGATTTCGCTCTGGAGGAATCCTTAGAGATTCTTGGAAATGATTTTTATAGCAGTGTGCGGGCAATCGAATATCGTGGTTCACTCATGGCTGAAAGCCAGGCCGATTTCTTATGGCCTTTCATCGAAAATGGGAATTACGAGCAACGTACGGCTGCCGCTGATGCCCTATTACGTTGCGCCGACTACAATGTCGCTCGCATCGATGCTTTGCTGATTGATCAGAGCTTTAGCCCCGAAGCGCAATGCTCGCTATTGTTGTTGCGCGACGAATTACGTGGAAACGATATTGTTATTCCGCAAATAAGCGGTCTTGACCAGAACGAATTAAACAGGCGCTTACGTTGGCAGCAACAGCGTCAAGCTTTAGCCACCGACTAGCGCAAGCATCGCAAGAGCTACAAATGCCCCAATGGCAGATGCCACCACGACATGCTTACCCTGCATGATACCGTGCTGAACTTCGGAGCTTAATCGTTTGTCCCACAATGCAGCACCCGTTTGACTAACCTCGACAAAGGACAACACAAAGAAAATAGCGAAAAGTGGAAACACCATAAAGCCCATCCCGCGTACTAGCACGTATAAATAGCGCTTAAGCGATTCCGTCAATGTCAAGAAACGTCCTTCGCTGTGCACAACTCGAATCCGCAAAATCCATTTACCAGGGGTCATGCCCGTACGACTAATCGCAAGCACTTCAGCTATACCCATCACTACCAGCACAGCAACCACCAAAAACGGAGAAGGACTTTGAGGAGGGCTTAAGTAAGCTTGAAGTGCCTCTTCAGACAAGCTGGAAACCCATAAAAAACTAGTAAAGAAACTAGCGAAGATGAAATCTATGATACGCGCCGAGAATCGGCGCCAGGCACGGCTCGCATTATCTTGCATATCGCGCGTCTTCGGGTTGTCAAAGGGTGAACTCGGTAAAACATACTCGCCACCCGAGTCTACCCGAGGAATATTTGGATTAGCTGGCATCTGCGGTGGCTGAATGATAGCGGGAACAACGCGCATAATTTTAGGCAGCACTTCGCTGAGTGGTTTCCAGTCTTTCATGCTAAGCGACCAAACCAAATCAGAGTCGCATAAGAAGCTCGTGTTGTACATCTCAATCAATTCGGACTCGCTAACGGGACCTGATTGCTCACCCTTGATGGTGTAAAACCATTGGGCCTGCGGTGGTTGCTGCGGTTGGGTATCAGTCATTGAGGACGCTATCGTACATTTCTTGGTTAAAGCCAACAACTAGCTTGTCGTCAACAATTATGGATGGTGCACGCAAATTGCCACTCGGGCCAAACATTTTCCCAAAGGCCTTCGGGTCTTGGCGCAGTTCTGTCAATGACGTGCAAAAAAAAGATTTGCCACGCGCGATGCAAACTTCTGAAATGTTCGTCAGCACCGATTCAATTTCACCACTGGCGACTGGGTTCTTTCTAGCATCGACTACCTCACGGGCAGTTATCGTGGTGGCGCTTAAATATGCGTCAGCACGAGTGCACGATGTTCAGCTTTTACGGTGCAAGTACCATTTGATTGCGGATGTCATGTGCATATTGTAATTCAATCAAGCTCGCAGTTAAGCTACTACCATGCAAATTCATACTCTCGCCAGTGGCTCGACCGGTAATTGTGCGCTCATTACAGCTGGAAGTGGCGCTCAGCGCACGACTATTTGCCTCGATGCTGGCATCGCCTTGCGCACGGCCCGTGGCTTCGCTGAAGAAATTGGCCTCAACTTGGCTGAGCTTGGCGCCGTGCTACTTAGCCACCGTCATGGCGACCATTCAGTCAATATCGTCGCGCTTGCTGCGCGCGCCCAGGCTCCGCTTTATATGCATCGTGACAACATCGACACCAGCCAGAAAATCAGTAAGAGCGAACTGAATCGCCGTAACATTGATCGCCGTGATATTGCGGACAGCAAAACTTTTTATGTCAACGACATCGCGGTGACTCCTATTCAAATTCCGCACGATGCCGACCCCACATTTGGCTTCATCTTCGAATATCAAGACAAGCGCGCTGGATTCTTTACCGACCTCGGCAACCCCGATTCTTTAATCGCTAACAACACCCTCGGAGATCTCGACGAATTAGTACTCGAATCAAATTACGATGCCGAAATGCTGGCAAACGGGCGCTATCCACGCGCGCTGAAAGAGCGTGTTTCTTCCGACCTTGGACACCTGTCTAACCTACAAGCCGCTGAGGCCGTCCAGCAAGGCACCTCAGCGCGGTTAAAGAAGTTAACTCTGGCACACTTGTCGCAGAAAAGCAATACTCCACTGATTGCACACGAATGCATGCAACAAGCATTAAACGACAGCGGGCTACAGCATGTAGAACTATTGTTAGCTCCAGCTCGCGGGCCTATTAAGGCTGCGCAGTTTTAGCGAAATACGTTGTACTTAACGATATGCCACATGGCAGCGACACCGTCTTTCCAGCCGATCTTTTTACCTTCTTCGTAATCACGACCGTAGTAAGAAATGGGTACCTCGTAAACACGCACTCGTTTACCCCCTAACCTTACGCGTGAAATTTTAGCCGTAACCTCTGGCTCGAAGCCGAAACGATTTGACTCAAACCTTAGATCGCGGATAACCTCAATCTTGAAAACTTTATAACATGTCTCCATGTCGGTAAGGTTAAGATTGGTAAACATGTTTGACATCCATGTTAAAAAATTGTTAGCCATCTGGTGCCAGTACATATGTACACGAGACATACGCGAGCCCTTGAAGCGCGAGCCGTAAACCACATCGGCCAAGCCTCTCTCAATAGGCTCGAGCAATATTGAGTACTCTCCGGGATCATACTCGAGGTCGGCGTCCTGAATAAGCACCACGTCACCCGTCACAAATTGGAAACCAGTTCGCAGAGCAGCACCCTTGCCTTGGTTAACCTCGTGATAATGGATAGACAAGTCGGCGTCGTTTTCGAGACTCTGAAGAATATCGCGAGTACTGTCTTGCGAGCAATCGTCGACCAAAATCAGCTCTTTTTCATAATCGGTTGATGCACGCACGCGACGAATTATTTCTAACAAAGTTTTTTCTTCGTTGAAAATTGGGATTACGATGGAAAGCTTCATTTTACTTCAGGTTATCAAAAGGGTATTCCTAATACAGTCAAAACGCAGTATACATCTCCAGGGTCAGCGCCCGCTCACGATACCAATATTAATTATATCAAATCATTTTCAGTGTCTTCGGCACCATGAGTTAAAGCCTTCAAGCGCTCCTTAAATAATATAATTAATAAGCCAAAAAGGATACAGAACACAGCGATGCCCGTGAAGACCGCGTATTCACCGAAAGAAGATGCCGATTCGCCTAAAAGACCGGCTAATTTGCTTCCCAATCCTGTCATCGCAAAATAAAGACCCATCATAATCGAAGCATATTTCACAGGAGCCAACTTCGTAATAAAAGATAAAGCCGTAGGAGAAGCACAAAGCTCACCTATAGTATGAAACAAATAAGCAAAAACTAGCCAATAAATAGCGGAAGACCCGGTATTCTCAAATTCAGCAGAAGCCGCTGACATAAAAAAGAAGCCGGATCCCATGATCATGGTACCAATAGCCATTTTAAATAAAGAAGAAGACTCCTTGTTTTGTGACTTGCGCATCGCCCAATAACCAGCCACCGTGGTGCCTAGCAAAACAATAAATATTGCATTTAAAGACTGGAATATCGAAGCCGGAATCGTAGCTCCTGCAATGACGCGATCAGTTTTCTCTAAAGTGTAAATATTCATAAGGCCTCCAGCTTGCTCGAAAGCTCCCCAGAATACAACCACTATTGAAAAAGAAAGGAAAAGAACCTTCACCCTATCTTTCTCAATTTTAGTCAGTGGCTCGTTAATCCTCTTTTGACCTGTATCCAGCTTGACTAGAGCATTCCCGACATGTGCCAAATGCTTCTGACCAATCATGTATACAATTTGCCCTAGAAGCATGCCTATACCTGCCAAACCAAAACCATAATGCCATCCATGTGATTCTCCGACATACCCCACGATCAAAGCTGCAAGCGCCGCGCCGATATTGATACCTATATAAAATATTGTGAAGCCCTTGTCTCTCCGTATATCTTCTTGCGCATATAGTCCGCCGACCATAGTTGAGATATTAGGCTTTAACAAGCCCACGCCAGCAACAATCAAAGCAAGACCACTAAAAAACGCCCACGGCGCCTCCACCGCAAGGATGCTATGTCCTAAACATAAAGTTAAGCCACCTACAAAAACTGCTTTCTTTTGCCCGATAAATCGATCTGCAATCCACCCGCCAGGAATAGATGCTAAATAAACCGACATGGTGTACCAACCATATAAAGAAAGGGCCTCGTCATCAGACCAGCCTAAACCAGGGTTGTCTCCCTTAGATTCAGAAACGAGATAAAGCACCAAGATAGCGCGCATTCCATAATAAGAAAACCGCTCCCACATTTCCGTGAAAAAAAGTACAAACAAGCCTGTGGGGTGTCCAAACAATTCAGATTCGGCGCTGGTATTTTCTAAAACATCTTTAGGTTCCATTACATTTATTCTCCTCTAGTAGTGATTCTGCCTTTAAAGCATACAGATTGTAAGCGCACGGAGCTATGATATCCCACACCATGAGAATCTTTCGTCACACAATCCTTATTGGCCTCTCCGTTTTCATCATTGCTACTCTCGTAAGCTGCGTAGACAATGACCCTAAACCGCCCTCCATTGATCCAACATCCATTCCGTTCGATGAACAACGCGCTTTCAGTGATTTAGTCTATTTATGCGATGAAATCGGCGCGCGGCGCATCGGCACCAAGGGTTCAAAACGGACACAGGAATGGATTACCAGCACTATGAACGGACTCAGCGGCTGGACATCATCTATAGATTCTTTTGTCGCCGTAACGCCTAAGAACTCACGTCGTCGCGGTGAAATAGAAGGCGCAAACGTTTTCGCTAAGCGACAAGGCGCAAAGCCCGGAGAAATATGGATTTGCTCGCACTATGACACTTTTGACAAACCTGGTTTTGTTGGGGCAAATGACGGCGGGTCTTCAACGGTAGTGTTGCTTGAACTTGCTCGGCAGTTACAAGGCGAGCAACCGCTTAACGGCATGAGCATTGTGCTGTGCTGGTTTGATGGCGAAGAATCATTTCCTCCTGTGCCATGGGATGACGACGTCAATTCGACATTCGGCTCGCGCTTTGTTGCAAATACCAAAAATGAAGACGGCAGCCTCAAAGACATCAAAGCTTTTGTGTTACTCGATATGGTCGGCGACAAACAATTAGGTTTGGTTAAGGACAGCACTTCGCATGGCGCCCTAAAGAAAATATTTGAACAATCTTCACAGCAACTCGGCGATGGCAATATTTTTGTTGGACAGAAAAAAGTCAGTGACGACCACATTCACTTTCGCAAGTTGGGCGTGCCGACCATTGACATTATTGATTTCAACTTTGGCCCAGCTAACTCGTACTGGCACACGACTAAAGATGTTTTAGAGAATACCAGCGCCGAATCTTTAGGCCGTGTTGGGCGCCTAGTATTGGTATCATTGCCATCCATCAACGCAAAATTCGGCGTAAAACTATAGCACTGGGGTGACCGACGCTAACCCTCTGATTTAATCGACGGAAGAGCTGCGGCTATCTATAATGGCGGCCGTTGCGCGTCTACCGCAACCGCTTTGCTGGAGCTTAAGTCCAG
>CAXGOF010000017.1:0-16177 GCA_964011335.1 uncultured bacterium | reverse complement strand
CAACCAATCGCTAGTTTCCAGATGATTCAAGCAATGTTAGCCGACATGGCTCAACAAACTGAAGCAGCACGCTGGTTGGTTTACGCATGTGCCGCTAAGGCCGATGCTGGTGCCAAGAATGTAACTAAGATTGCGGCGATGGCCAAGTGTTTCGCTACCGATGTTGCCGTAAAAGTTGCTACGGATGCCGTCCAAGTTTTTGGTGGTTACGGCTTCATGGAAGACTACCCTATTGCCAAGTATTACCGCGACGCAAAGATTTTGCAAATTTACGAAGGCACCAACCAGGTGCAGCGCATCGTCATTGCGCGTAACTTAATTAAAGAAGCAAGCCAGTACGATCATTACAATTCCGTGATTCCTGGCGAATTCCAAGATTCCTTTGGTGCAGAAAAAGTAACGGCCAACGTGTAATTACCTCCGCAGCTTCGCTTCGTCGGCAAGTCGCCACATGAGCCAAGCTGCAACACTACTTAATGGCGCCCACACTGCCCCTCGAGCCGCAAGCTCTCCAACAGTGGGGCGCTGTTGCTTTTTGTCAAGAATTCTCGCACCCTCTTGCACGCCGAGGTCGTTGATCGGAAACACATCGAGTCTTCCGAGTTTGAACATCAAAAACATTTGCGCAGTCCATGTGCCGATGCCGCGCACCTCGGTCAACTGCTCGATTATATGCGCGTCTGAGTAGCGTCCTAGCGAGCGCAGTTTGAGACGACCATCGAGTACGTGCTCGGATAAATCCTTTAATGCCAGGGTTTTAGCACGAGATAACCCCGCGCTGCGCATCACTTCAAAATCTAGAGTGCGCACTTCCTCTGCAAGCGGGAAACACGGGCCCTGTGTCAAAGCGCAAGCTCTATGGTAAATTGTATCAGCTGCTTTGCGAGCGAGCTGCTGGGAAACGATAGCGCGAGCTAATGACTCGAAATGCGTTTGTCGTTTTTTTGACATTTCTGGGAAACCCGGGAATGGCCCAAGTCGCTTAAGCACGGCAGCTAATTTAGGGTCTCTTTTTTGCAGCTCGCGTAGTTGTGTTGGTGTGGGCCTTACCATCTCCATTAGTGTAATGAAATTCTCGTTGTTAGCCTATTGCGTGGCATTGCTTGTCAGCTGCGCCACTCCAGCTCCTACTGATGCGTGGTCAGAAGGCACTTTGGTTATTGCAATCACTCTCGAGCAGCGCGCGCAGTCGTTAGCCACCGACACCTCTCGAGTGTTCGGCGCCGATAATTCACAACGTGAACATGCCTTAAGTGCCGGTCGCGATATTGAAAACGCTTTACGGGCGCATGCCCAAGCGTGGCGCGCACTCTTCGCTTACTCGGCAACTATCGAAAACGAGTTGGCCACGCAGAAAACCACTTACACTAAAAATGGAGCGATTGCCCACGCCTTTAATGATTTACACGGACGCCTTCTGCAAACTAAACTCACCGCTCATTTCGGGCTTGACCTTGACACCCACCGTGAAGTGGTCATAGGGATCGGCGAAGCTAGTTCTGTTAGCGAAGCGTTAATTGTCGCTAGCTATGGCACGGATGTCATTTGCCAGAGCTTAGCTTTAGCGACTGAAGGCGTAGAACAACAGTTAGAGCATTTGAACCAACGTTTGGTAGAACTATACGCTGTAGATAGCGCACCGCTTTTAGAGCAGCAGCGGTTATTGTTAGGGCGGCAGCAACGCTATCAGGCAGTAGTCAATCCACGCTATGACGTTGAATTTGAATTAGAGCAAGTAGCAGCAGAAATTGCCAAGAACCAAAGTTTGATGGACAAAACTCTAGTGGCAACTAATGAGCTAAACGCAATGTGCCTAGCTAATAAATTATTGTTACAACAATGCGTTAGCGCGTGTTACGAATGGGGCTTGTGTAATCAATCACTAGGCCAATCCTCTAGCGCGGCCATTCAAAACTTCCGCCTGTTCGAAGAACGAACGGAAGTTATTTCGGAAACTAAGTAAAACTAATTACTTGCAGTGTTATCTTCTTTGCCGACAGCATCTAAGTCTTCTTCTTGAGCGTCAAGGACTCCTTCCCACCAACCATCAAGCACTCCGCCCTGGCCTATCTCATGATAGATGTTGCCCTCGCCGCCGTGTTTAGCAGCGTGAGCATCTGCTATTTTTCGAAGTGCCGGCATTGCTGTCGAGTGGCCAATGGTCACCATCATGCCGCTTTGCCCTCCACCGGACAAACGCACGCCAAACAAACCCGACTTACGCCCGGCCGCTGAAAAGGATTTACGCATGTCATCGATAACCTCGTTTTTAAGACCACACTTTTCCATATAAGAACGGTGTGAACTTGTGATTGCCCGGCCAGCGTCAACCAAGGCCTCTTCTTTTTTCGTGCGCCCGTAATCCTCAAGGAAGTCTAAGAAGCGTTTTGCACGGCCACTTTCGCGAACGTGATGCTCTGAAATGGCGCGGTCGCGGTAGTTGTTGCTTTCGTCAATGCTCTCAACCAGGCCTTCGTAATAACTATCGGCAGCGGTTTTTGAATACTTAGCTAACCAGTCTTTGCCTTTCTCGCGCGTCGGAACATGATTGCGCAAACCGCCTTCGAATTCGGCGGGAGTCACTTGACCCCAACCGCCACGCGGGGCAAGATCGACTTTGCGCAGAGCTTCATTAAGATGCTCGAGCCCCATCCATGCACCGATAGTAGAGTTCTCGGTCATGCCCGGCTGACAGATGCCAGCGCCAGTATCGACAGCCGCAACCAGAGTATGTTCTGGCACTGGTACCCACTGCATGATGGGATCGAGACCATGCTCAATCGACAAGAAGCACCCTGCTTGAGCAATCGCAGATGTTAGGGCGCGTGTCCAGCTAATGTCTTTATTTAGCACAAACTTATAGCCAAAGCGCACGGCGCGAGCCACGCGAATGCCATCGACGCTTTTTAGCTTCTGCCCCGTAGATGCGCGCAAGGCGATGGCTACGGATGTGGCAAAGGCGATACGTCCACCAAAACCACCGCCTTGTGGCATGCGTGACCATACAACAAGCGAGAAGCCTTGTTTAGGGGTATTAAGTTGATGCGTACGGCGCAAGCCGATCATTACAGCCATCATTTCCATCATCCATGGCGCATCAGCAGCCTCAAAGATACTCTCAAGTACGGCGAAACTACGCGGTGGCCCCTTCTTGGTATAGATAGTAGAAATATCAGCTCTAAACTCGAGGTTTCCGCCTTCGCCATCTGAGCGTAGAATGCGGATATTGATTTTATCGTCTTCGCGATTTTGAATTGCGCTGTAAACAGAGCGCCCTGTGGCGTAGCTGACAGAGACAGAGCCAGGCATCTCAGCGATACCGCCAACGATATCCACACACCCTGGAGCGCGAGTGAGCCACATCGGCTGGCCAAAATCTAGCAAGTCGGAAGCGGTACCGCGCAGCAGCGCAGAAAACGGTAATAAAGTAGGTGGAAGCGTTGGTACAGGCACGGTTTTTGTTATTTTTTGAGAAATATGGTGCTTTTCAGCATAGTTATAACTATCTACTCAAAAAATGCAAGCACGAAGTTTGAATCATAGTGTATCATTTAGGCGTCAGATCACCCACTGACCCAAAAACATCATTAATCAATGTCTATTAACTTTAAAAACAGTGTTTTCGGCCTCGTAGCCGTTTTGCCTCTGGTTGTCTCTTGTGGCCCATCTCTATCCGAAGGCGGCACGGGCTCTGCCAGCAGTGGATCAACGGGTAGCACGTTTTCCCGTCAAACTGATTACAGTATTAATCTTAATATCGATTTCGCTGGCATCACTGATGCTAGCGCCATTAGCCCGAGCGAAGTACTCATTAGTTGGGGAGACGCGATGTTCATCGACGATCCAGTAAGTGCTTCCAGTATGCGATATGTGATTTTCCGCGGTCTTACGCCTCAAGCACCACTGCGGGACATTGGGCAGATTGCAATCACTGGCCAAGGCGAGCTAACGTTCACTGACGATTTTAGCGATCTTGAGAACCCCCCTCCTCTTGATAACACTACTTGGTATTACAGCGTAGTGGCTATTGCTGACGAGAGTATTTCCAACAACGTGCAGGTTGCAATCGCGCGCACGCCATCTGCTTATGCGCCTGGCACGATGAGTTTCTACGATGATGTATTACCGCTGTTTGCGAGCATCAAAAACCCATCAGATGCTACCCAGAACTGCTTGTCATGTCACAGTACTGGCAGCGCCGCTGGCGGAATGGATTTAAGTACGCTAGAAGGCATCCTTGCTGGCGTGGGCACCCCCTCCAACCCTAACAGTTTCATCATCCCTTTCTTGGGAAATGATTCTTACACTGAATTCCGCGCACGCTTTACTGGTGGCAGCCTCTTTGATCAAAATAGTGCGCGGGCCAATCACATCGATTACATAGTCGAGCCCAATGGTGGCACACCGGAAGCTGGTGACGGCATTGAAGATTTAGAGCTACCTATTCGCAACTGGGCATTCGAAGGTGCTTTGCCTACGCCAGATGCAACGCCGCCTGTGTTTGAGTTTGCTGACGTCTACAACGCCGGTTTGTACTACGGTAACTTTATCAATTTCGACACTGTTCGCTTGTATGTCCCGCATGCATCCGACCCCGAATCAATACCTGTAAATGGTTCACTCGCTGGGCAAATAGACTACGTCGTTTATGCGGGAGAAACCAGTAACGCCATCGATTGGAATCATCCGGTTGCCGTGAAGTCTCTAACCATCAACGAGGCTGGGCAGTCCTATGTAAGCATAGACTTCAACTGGGTTGACGAAAGCGGGCAACTAATCAGTAATGACTTAGTGGTTGTAGTGCGACCAATGGACGCCGCTGGTCGCTCAGTCGACATCGATGTTCTTAACTACGACGATACCGACCCTTCTCAAGTAGAGCTGTTCCGCCAACGTATGCGCAACATGAGCTCACAAGAGCGCGAGATTCTAATTACTCAATAAGAGCTTCTTTGAGATTGCTGAAAGTCAGCGATTTCTTCTAAAAGCGCGTCTACCATTTCACCCTCTGGTACGACGCGTTTTTGCTTACCATCGCGGTAAAGAATGCCTTTGCCGCCACCGCCAGCAATACCAATGTCGGCTTCTTGCGCCTCACCTGGCCCGTTCACAACACAGCCGAGAACAGCTATTTTTACGGGGACGGTAACGCCTTCGAGTCGCTCTTCGAGTTCGCTCATGAGTGCCTCTAGATCGATGTCAATGCGCCCGCACGTTGGGCAGGAGATTAACTCGGGCCCCATAACGCGTGCACCAGATGACTTTAGAATGTCAAATGCAACCGCTATTTCAGGGACTGGGTCGCCGGTTAATGAAACACGGACAGTATCGCCAATGCCTTCGAGTAGTAGCGGTCCGAGACCTACTGCAGACTTGATAGTGCCGTATCCAGGGCGACCGGCTTCGGTAACGCCGAGGTGTAGCGGAATATCGTTTTGCGCGGCGAATAAGCGATTAGCTTCGACCACGGTTTTAGTATCAGTTGACTTAAGCGATACCACAAAGTTTGTGAAGCCTAAAGCTGTGATATTCTCGCAGTGACGTACTGCTGAATCTACCAGTGCCTGCGGGGAAGGGTAACCGTATTTTTCAAGCAGGTCTTTTTCGACCGAGCCCGAGTTGACCCCGATCCGCATTGCGATGTTTGCTTTCTTTGCCGCCTCAACCACTTCACGCACACGCTCGTCGCTACCAATGTTGCCCGGATTGATACGCACTTTATGGACACCCGCTGCAATCGCGCGGAGCGCCAAGCGATGTGTAAAGTGAATATCGGCAATGACCGGCACGGAGCAGGCGGCGATGATTGCTGGAAGCGCATCAGCTGCTTTGTCGGTATCAACGGTGACGCGCACCATTTCACATCCGGCTTCAACCAGCTCGTTGATCTGTGCGATAGTCGCTGCAGCATCGTCGGTGTCAGTGCAAGTCATAGACTGCACGACTACTGGATACTGTGAACCAATCTTTACGTCCCCTACGGTGACTGTACGTGTTTGGCGGCGTGCCATTTGCGCTTAGTCGATAACTGGGATTGGCTTGCCGTCGCCACCGATTGCGACGTACGTTACTACTGAAGTGGTAACAGGAATCTCTACACCGTGGCGGTCGCGACGTTGCACGACGGCATCGACGGTAACCTGCACTGAGGTATTGCCGACCTTAATGTTTGAAGTGTAAAGAGTAATAATGTCACCAACGTAAACCGGTGAAATGAATTTAATAGAGTCCATCGCGACTGTTACGTAACTACGGTGTGCATTAATGTTGCGCAACGGTATTTCGGCAGCCTGGTCAATCAGTGACAAAATAACACCACCAAAGATAGTGCCGGACTGGTTGGTGTCTTTCGGCAACAACACGGTCTGCATTGCAAGTGTACGCTCGGAATTAGTCATTTAAGAACTCGGTTATGTAATCAGCTGTAAGGTCACGCACGCGATCAAGAGTCTTCGGGAAGAAGTGGCTCGCGCCATCGACGATGGTTATTTTACCACCAAGTTGCTCGGCATGATTCATCTTTGTGAAATCAACGTATTCATCCTCTGTGCCGGCAATAAACCCTGTTTTCGTGGGCCATTCGGTAGATTCCGGCCAAGTATAAAAATTCGTGGGCCAGGCAACCGCAATATAGCCGTGGATTTCATCGCGCAGGCGAATTGCGAGATCTAAGCCGACGCGCGAGCCAAATGAGAACCCCCAGATGAGTATCGGCAGGTCTGGATAGCTCTGCTTCAGCCAGTCATAAGCGGATTGCGCGTCTTCTATCTCGCCGACGCCTTCATCGTATTCGCCTTCGCTGTCGCCAACGCCTCTAAAGTCGATACGTAGCGCCAAACAGTTTGCTTGTAGTGCGCCGAGTGCGCCGTGCCGCACTACGTTGTTTTGGCGGGTACCGCCGTGCATTGGATGTGGATGCAAACATAAGACCGCGGCCATAGGTGAAGCTTGCGGCTGCTCGAAGGACGCGGCCAAAGCACCGGCTGGACCGGGAATGCTTAGGCGCTGAAGCGGCTTACTTGGTATATTGCGTACCATTGTTAGGGCATTGTAGTTACGCGTAGTTTCTCATCACAATAATTTATGCAGATAGCGTCGCCTACTGTATTACAATTACTACGTGAAGCATCTAACTACCCTGCAAACCGACCTGCGGCTCGACATCCGTATCTTGCATGGCTACTTATTTGAAATTGCTGAAGATGAGCGCGCTGGCGATATTCAACCCACCGGCACTGGCGCCGATCATTATTTGGACGACGACGGCATTGCGGTAAGGGTTGAGTTAATAGAACAAACGACACTCGATTTCTCTTACGACGACGCGTACTGTGATATTGAAAAAGCGCAAGGCATCGCAGCTGTTTATGCAGCCCTCTTTAAAGCAGGTCCGCTATAGTCGGCCATAGCGAAGCTTCCAGCTCGAGCTCTTTGCCAGTACTTGGATGCTCAAAGGCTAACTTCCAGGAGTGCAGAGCTTGGTGTGGCAACTGTAAAAACTTTTTATCTTGCTCGGTAAGCTGCTTATCTAAGTGCCGTAAAAACATTTCGTTGCCGCCAAGGTATAGCTTGTCGCCAACAATCGGATGCCCAATCGCCGATAGATGAACACGCAACTGATGCTGGCGCCCCGTCCGGGGAAAGAGCTTAAGCAATGTCATGCCGTCAAAGCGTTGCGCGACTTCCCAACGCGTGAAGGACTGCATGCCGTCGTCAAAAACGCCCATGCGTAGTTTCACTTCGGAGCGCTCGTCACGCCCAATCGGCATATCGATTTCGCCAGATTCCGCGGTAACTTCGCCGACCACTAGCGCTTGATATGCTTTACGTACAGTACGCGCTTCGAATTGGCAGCCTAGTTTGGTGCGCGACATTTGGTCTTTGGCCAAAACCACCAAACCGGTGGTTTCACGGTCGAGGCGGTGACATAAAGTGGGCATGTCTGTAGTCTTGCCAAATAATGCCGTATGCCGAATATGCACACGGTGAATAACCGAGTCCAGTAAATGCCCATGCGTCGGGTGCACATTTAAATCTGCAGGCTTGTTTACCGCAAGAATATGTTCGTCTTCATAGACGACTTCGATGATGCCTGGGTCTTCACCCTTTGGTCCTTCTTCAAAATTATCGCCCCTCGGCACATCTAAACGCACCACCACCTCTTGCCCAGTGCGCAATCTCAAGCCTACTTTCATTTTGGCGATCTGCGCGCGCTGCGGATCTTTGAATGGCAACACCTCGACATAGCCATCATTAATAATTTCTTTGATGCCGTTGCGCGAACGCCAATCGAGCCGTCCTGATAAAAAACTGTCTAGTCGATGGCCATGATTATCGGCGCCGACTTCAAAACGCCATTCTTGAATAGGCGCACTCATATCACGTTGTCCGCGGCGGCGCTTTCGTTCAGGAAGTTTCGGAGTCATAGTAAATGAGAAAAGCCTTGGCGCGACATGCACACCAAAGCTTTTGCGATTAAATTTAAAATCGGGTTAGTAGCGGTCCTGGCGACGTGCGCGTTCTGCACGACGGATCGTTTGGATACGCTCTTTGCCTGCAAGGCGGCGTGCGGTTTTCGCTTTCATGTGAAATTTGCGATCTTTCATTTCGGCGAATAAACCAGACTGGTTGCATTGACGCTTGAAGCGGCGTAGCGCTGCCTCAAGAGATTCGTTTTGGCGGACTTGGACCTTAATCATCGGTATTGTATTCTTTGTATTTGCGGGGTATCCTGCAAACAGGGTCTGATAGTGTAACCTCTATCACCGAAACCGTCTACACACCGTGAGCTCAACTAACGAGAAAAAGCACGAAAGCCTAGAAGGAGAAGTGCTCTCCATAATTTTCCAGAGCGAAGATAGCGGTTTTGCCGTGGTAAGTCTTCGGGACAATAATGTAGCGGTCACCGTAGCGGGCGATTTCTCACCCGTCACATCAGGCGAGTACCTCAGATTGCATGGTACATGGTCCGAGCACCCTAAGTATGGTAAGCAGTTTAAGGCCACATGGAGCGAAAAGACAAGTCCTACGACTTTAGATGGACTCAAAAAGTACATATCTAGTGGCGCCTTCGAGGGTGTAGGCCCTGATATGGCAAAGCGTATCGTCGATCACTTTGGTGACAGCACCATGAAAGCGCTCGAAGGTGGATCTAAAACATTGCAGGCAGTTAACGGTATCGGCCCAAAGCGCGCATCCACCCTCGCTGAATTGTTCAAGGAGGGTCGTGACCAGCACCGCGTGATGGCAGAGCTCCGCGGATTTGGGCTGAATGCCCGGCAGTCTAATAAGTTGTATGAAATGTTTTCTGCCGAGGCCATCAACCGAATTCATGCCGACCCATATGCCCTGGTTATTTGGGTGCGCGGTATCGGCTTCAAAACCGCCGACCGCATCGCCATACAAATTGGCATCGAGCGTGATTCAGCGATTCGCGCGGGCGGCATTTGTGTGCACCTGCTTAATGAAGCAAAAAGCGAAGGCCATTGCTGCCTTCCTGAAAGTGAGGTGATTGCTTCTTTGCAGGCATCAGAGCTGTCCGAGTCATCCATCATTGAAGGGATTAAATCTGTTGTCAAAAATGGCCGTGTAGTTTTAGAGTCGGCAGCCGATGATAGCGGTGTACCTTGCTTTTATTTGCCGGAATTATTAAATGCTGAAATATCCGTCGCAGAAAATATTAAGCGCTTGCAAGGTTGTGATGAACATATTGCAGCTTCATTCGATGAAGTAGAAAATGTTATTGCGCGTACAGAATACCCTCCAGACGAATCGCAGCGCTTGGCGCTCGACATGGCGCTGGCGGAATCATTTTCTGTCATCACTGGCGGACCGGGTACTGGCAAAACTACGACCATGCGTTTGCTGTTAGAGGTGTTACATACTGCGGGTGTCCAAAAAATAATGTTGGCATCGCCAACAGGTCGTGCGGCCAAGCGTTTAACCGAGGCAACCGGACACGAAGCCTCAACCATTCACCGCTTGCTAAAGTTCGACCCCATAAGCGGTCAGTTTTCTAAAAACGAAGAAGACCAGCTCGAAGTGGATTACTTGGTTATCGACGAAGTGTCAATGATGGACCTCAAGCTATGCGCGTCATTGCTAAGCGCGGTCCCTGACAACGCGAAAGTTTTGTTGGTCGGTGACGCCGATCAGTTACCATCCGTCGGGGCGGGTGCAGTGCTACGCGATTTCGTTGCCTCGGTAAATGTTAAGACGTCGCGACTCGAGCGCATTCATCGTCAAGGGAAAGGCAGTGGCATTGTTTCCGCGGCTCACGCCATCCTGAACGGCGAAGTTCCACAAACAGTCCAAGGCGATAATGGCATCGGTGATTTCTTTATTTCTTATCACGACGATGCCGAGCAAGCCACCGATGTATTACAGAAAGTCATCACCGAACGCATCCCCGACAAGTATGGTATTGATATTGATAGAGACTTGCTAGTGCTTTCGCCAATGTACCGCGGCGCACTTGGGGTTAACGATTTAAACGATCGGTTGAGTCATAGTTTAAATCCAAACGGCAATGGTCCCGTCTGGGCACGCGGATTACGCGTCGGCGATAAAGTCATGGTCACGCGCAATGATTACGATCGCGAGATTTTTAATGGCGACACTGGTAAGGTGAGCGCCATTGGCGATAGCGAAGTTACCGTCGAAATAGGCGACTACCTTCATTACTACGGTAGTGACGAGCTAAATGATCTCATCCCTGCTTACTGCGTAACAGTGCATCGCGCTCAAGGCTCTGAGGCGCGCGCAGTAGTTATTGCATTAACCAGTAGCCATTTCCCAATGCTGCGCAGAAACCTAATTTACACGGCTATCACGCGGGGCAAAGACCTAGTGGTTTTGGTCACTAGTCCATATGCATTACGCCAGGCCGTTACCAACAACGAAGAAAGTCGGAGCTTCGGTGGGTTGCTCGCGCGCTTGAATAAGTAGGGGCTACTCTTTAAGCACCATATCGATACACATAACAGCACCAAGGATCAACTTGCGCTTGTCGTCATCGACGGGCAATTGGGCTGATATTTCAAGCATGTAGTTATCGGCACTGGTAAGCATCTCTTTGCCAAGACCCGCCCACTTTTTAGTCACGTGCGCCATTTCTTGACCTTGATTGTCTAAGAATTTGAAATCCCATCCGGTCCATTTGCCTTTGAGCTCGCAGATGTCGTGACCACGCGAGTCCTGCACCTTGAATTTGCCGCCAATTGAAAATAGTTTTTGCCTAAAGCCACCAATTTGTCGGTCGTTTTCATCCATCACCATCACGTTTGACGTAAGCATGGTCGCACCGCGAGCAAGGCGAACCACGCGTTTGCCACTTGCGTCTTTTATCTCGATATCAAAAGGCGTCATACGCTTAGCGTCTGTAAAGCGCAGCACTTTTGTTATCCAGCCCAAGCTGCCTTCGCGGCATTCGAATACGATATTCCCCGTTTCCGGGTCATAGATATCGTAGTTATTAGCGGCCTTTAAAATGCCCGTGTGCTCTTTTATTAAGTATAAGTTTTTATTTATCATATTAATATCTCTAGCCTAGCCTTTAACGAATTCGAAAGCGCCGTCAGGCAGCAAATATAAAATCAACATACGGCCACCCTTAACAGTTGGGATATGTTGTGAGCCTGCAGCGTAAACCGTCCACCCAGGCTCGTTGCCGTCAAAACGTGGCTCGCCATCGACGGCAAAGCACAAATCGACTTCGCCCTGTGGATGAATATGATTCGGCCCAGCGCCGTCCATTAGAACCGCGTCGCATGACAGGTTGTGCGTCTCTTCGCTATTCTTGAAAATGCGCGAGTACTGCATTGGCGCTTTGCCATTGTCGCACAAGCTGCCATCGGCCACACCGGCGCGCATCAATTCGCCCCACCGCTGCACTTGCTCGCTCTCAAAAGGAAATGCAATGTCAAGCTGTTTTTTAGCGGATTTTGCATCACTTAAATCCAAAGCTGCGACGAAAATCAAAAGGTCTTTTATGGTGTCTGAATTCATTAGTCCGTGTAACCTAGTTCTCCAAGTTGCTCCAGCTGTTTGCCACTTAACTCGCGCTCAGTGATATGAGGAAATAAATCGTTTGCCATGCGTGTAGCAATAATATCTCGCATTGCGGAAACCACTTCGGGGGACTCATCAATGATATTGTTGCGTTCATCGAAATCGGCCGACAAATTGTAAAGAGTCAGCGGGATTAATTCGTAGGGCTTGCTATCGTCTGGGTACGTCAAGCTCGCATAAAATTTGTAATCGCCATCGATCACCGACACGTGGTCGATCTTGAAAGAAACGGCCGGTCGCGTTTGATATGAACCACCAACAACCGATTGGCCATCGACATTAACCGTTGTTATGTTGGAAAGTTCTAGCATGGTGTAAACCGCATCAATCATCTCGGGAGCGTAACCCAACCGATTTGACTTGGCGACACCCGGGCCAGAAATAATAAAAGGCACGAGTATCTCCTCATTGTATAACGAAGAGCCATGCTCGACGCCGCCGTACAAGCCAAAGCCTTCGCCGTGATCGGACACAAAAACAATAATCGTCTCGCGCGAGCCTAGCTTAGACTGTTCGAGCAAGCGCCCAAGCTGTTGGTCAAAATAAATGACCTCCTCTTTATATAAAGCATGTAGATAATCCGACAACGGCAAAAAATCATCTGGGCGAGTTCCATTATCACAGTAGCTTCGCAAGTTTACGCGCATAAAATATTCGTCTTCCGGAGCAGCGCTGTAACCAGCGGGACGCTGATCAGGTCGCGCAATGCTACCTCGAACCGGATTGGGCGCTATGTAAGGCGAATGAGGGTCAAAATATTGCGCCAACATAAAATACGGGCGGTCATCTTTCTGTAAATCTTGCAGGTAATCAATTGCCGAATTCGTTGTACGTTCGCCCTCCTTATAGTGAGGCAAAAAATGTTTGATGTCATTGGGGAACAAAATACGGTTTAACGAAAACATAGTAAGGCGTGTAGGCAATATTTGCCCCATCAAAGTGTGCCGCCCTATCACTGATAAAAAGTCAACAAAAGGAGTTCGGTAATCAATGCCGTGCCAAGTATCAAAGCCATCTGAAAAGGCTTGATGCCCAGCATCTTCATCAACAGAGCTCAGCAACATGTTCGTCGAAACAGCAGCGGTGTTGTAGCCGGCCAATTGATAACGTTCTGCAATAGGCAGGCATTTATTATCTGCCAACATACTGCGGCTTGGCCAGCGTGATAGGTTGCCACGCATTCCTATTTTTTCAACATCAAAGCCTGTGAGCAAAACCAAGTGCGACGGCAATGTCTGATTGCATGGTGCAACCGCATAATCGGCCCACGTCCCATTTTCGCGCAAAGCATCAAGGTTCGGGGTTGGCACTTCAGGGTCAAGCACCACGTCGGCGCGCAAAGTATCTACGACTACGAGTAACACATTCGGGGCATCCTGGTCCGGCATAGCCTCCACAGAGGAAAGCTTTAGCGCAGGGCTTTCGAGCATTTGCGGAGCAGTACGGGCTTGCGGAAGCAAGAAAAAGGCTAAAGCTGGCAGCGCGTAACTCAGCTTGCCGAACAACAGCAGTCGCTCTCCGGCATGAGGCACACTTTTTCTCTTCAACAACGCGAGCGGCAAAGCGAACCAGCCGGCAAATGCTAAGCAAGCTCCGGCCAATGCATCAAAATGTAAGTTGTCGGTAGATTTTATTCTTGCAAGCGGCCACCAGCAAAGTCCGCAGAATAAGGCATTACAGGACAACGAGAACACCAACTCACGTAGCATCAGCGATTCGCTATCGTTCACCAAGTAGGCACTGCAAGACAACGAGGACGCTAACTCGCGCAGAATCAGCGATTCGGGCGTCACCATTAGTACGAGAATGATTATTGCGGATCCTAAAGCGGCTCCAGCAGTGGCAGAAAAAATAGTTTTCATGTTTCGTTGAGTCTAGTTATCACTAAAAGACTTAGTGCGTGAGACCTCTACTTCGCAGAGTAAGCTTGCGCACGTAATGCTTCTATCTCGTTAATGGAGCGTGGAATCATACTGGAAATAAGCTCATAACCATCTTCGGTAATTACCACAACGTCTTCTATGCGAACGCCTATTTTCTCATCCGGCAAATAAATGCCCGGCTCTACAGTGAACACCATGCCCGGCTCTAGCTTCGCTAGAAAGCGCCCCACGTCGTGAGTAGCCATGCCAAGCCAGTGTGAAGTGCCATGCCACATGTTTCCGAAGCCCCGCTCAGCAATTACTTTCTGCGCAGCATTTGAAACAGCGCGCAAAGTGCTGCCTGGTTTACACAACTTAAACGCAGCTTCTTGCGCATCGTAAACAGCTTGATAAACCTCGCGTTGACGCTTAGTGAATTTCTTGCCCGTCGGCCATGTTCGTGAGATGTCCGCGACGTAGTGATTATATTCTGCACCATAGTCAATCATGATGACTTCATTGTCATCCAACGCGCGCGAATTTTCATTGTAATGTAAAGTACATGCATTTAGCTCGGAAGCAACAATTGCTGCGTATCCGCCCTGCCCCATACCGCCGGCCATCTGGAATTCGTACATCATGCGCGAAGCTATTTGCCATTCGTAATCTCCAGGCATGCTGCTCGACATTACCGCAGTGTGACCAGCCCCTGAAGCCACGCAAGCCATTCGCATCGCTTCTAGTTCTTCTGAAGTCTTTACCACCCGAAGCGCATCGAGTGTTACAGAAATATCTTTCACCTCGAAATCGTGCAGTTCTTTCAGCTTGTTAGCAAAACGCGCCTCGCGGTGCTGCCCCTTGTCATATGGGTTAGCCATCATCTCGCGGACGGCCGACTGCAGATTGTCGCGCGACATCATCCAGTTCTCTGCGGGCTGACGCTGTATGTAAGCGATTTCATATTTCTTACGTAAGTCGCCAAGTGCGAGACCGAAATCTGCACTATTCGCGCCAAGCACTAAACAGTTTTTGATACCGGTTATTTCTCTTGCTTCGTCGGGATCAACCAAATCGCCTTGCCAGCGCTCGGCCCCATCGCTCACTGCTGGCACGAACAAATATTCTTTGCGAGTATCGGTAATCATTACCAAAATCGCATTGGGTGTAGTAATTCCTGTGAAGTACCAAAAATTATTATCTTGGCGGAACTCGCGGTAATCTGGGTTCGCGCCCTTACCCCGAAGAATAATGACGCCAGGGTCTTTATCGTCGAAATGGTCGAAGAGTTGGGAACGGCGCTCGGCGTGCCATTTGGCATCGAACAAATCTTGTCCGCGACCGTCTTCTGAGTGCTGCTGCGGCAGAGCCGACAACGCAAGGGCCGCTATGGTGATGGCATTAATCATGGTCTTAGATTTTAGTCTCGCGCTACAATGTAACAACATAGATACATGGACAAGCTCTATCTCGACCACGCCGCCGCCACCCCACCTAGTGCTGAAGCCCTTGCGGCTTTTAACGCCGCCGCTACCGATTATTACGCCAACCCCGGTTCGCTACATCAGACGGGCGCCGACGCGGCGCGCTTAATCGAGAAATCGCGGCGCAAAATCAGCAATTTGCTTAATGCTAGCAACTACCAGCTGATTTTCACCGCAACTGGGACGGAATCTAACCACTTAGGCATTCGTGGCTACGCCCAAGATGGACACGCGCTCGTAGGCGCCATCGAGCACCCTTCTTCTCTAAATTCTGTTGAGGCGCGCGATGGAGGCAGCGCAGTGCTCCCAGTGACGGCCGATGGTCGCATTGATGTCAAGCGCTACCGAGCATTGCTCCGCGACGACGTGAAATTAATTAGCGTACAATGGGTCAACAACGAGCTCGGATGTATCCAGCCACTGCGCCAACTCGTTCAGCTCGCAAGGCAGCTGGCGCCACGGGCCCACTTTCATGTCGACGCCATCCAAGCAGCGGGCAAGTTTGTTCTGCACTTTGATCAGCTTGGCGCCGATAGCTATGCCATCGCCGCCCACAAGTTTGGCGGCATACGCGGCTGCGCTGGTTTCTTTTACAAAAAAGGTGGTCGCGCACCTGAACCGACCTTTGTGGGCGGAGGACACGAACTTGGCATTCGTAGTGGCACCGAAAACACTATGGGTATTGCAGCAATGGCGGCAGCGCTCGAACAGCGTCAGGGGCTGCTAATCAAAAACTCAAACTTCCTGCATGACTCTCGCCAAAAG
>CAXGOF010000016.1:0-16602 GCA_964011335.1 uncultured bacterium | reverse complement strand
TTTGCTGGTGCTTAACGATACTAAAGTTGTACCAGCCTTGTTACAAATGTATAAAGAGACTGGCGGGAACATAGAAATGCTGTTTTTGCGCGCTGAAGGACAGATAGCGCGCTGCATGTTGTCTGGCTCGCGCATTCGTGTTGGGCTAGAATTATTCAGCGCCGACAATCAAGGCAAAGTGCTGCTAAAAGAAAAATTGTCGCGCGGCGAATGGTTAGTAGAGCTAGAGTCCGGCGACTGGATATCGTTTTTAAACCAACATGGCTGCCCGCCACTTCCGCCTTATATTCGGCGCATGCGCGTTTTGGATAACGACGACGAAATGCATCAATCCGATTTCGAGCGCTATCAAACTATCTGGGCAAAAAATAATGGCTCAGTGGCAGCGCCAACCGCTAGTTTGCACTTTGACGATGAAATGATTCGTCAATTGTCCACAGCCAGTGTCAATGTCTGCCACTTAAGCTTGCATGTCGGTCAGGGAACTTTCTTACCGATTAATTGCGATACTGTTGAAGATCATCCCATCCACAGTGAACGATTCGTCATAGGCGATGATCTTGCTAAGGCTATTGAGACAACCCGCGCCTCGGGCGGGAAAATAGTTGCCGGCGGTACTACAGTCTGCCGTGCGCTTGAAGCGTGGGCCGCCGGACATCATGGAGAAACCGATTTGATGATCTTGCCGGGGCACACCTTTAATGTGGTCGATGCCTTGTTGACCAACTTCCATACTCCGCGCTCAACATTACTTGCTTTAGTCGCCGCTATGGCAGAGCGGCACGGAGCAGATATCGGCATCGACTTTGTAAAGAAAGCTTATGCTGCTGCCATCGCCGACAACTATAGATTTTATAGTTACGGCGACGCATCACTTTGGTTGCCACCTAAGCCTTAGTTCGAAAGCTACTCTAAGATAGCTTTTTATGCAATACTTTACGGCAAAAGTTGGCTGCAATTAAATTGAAAGCTATCAGCCCACCTAGGAAGTGCCAGGTGTTTAGCTCGCCAAGTAAGCTGCTGTCGTAAATGACGGTTAGCATGGTCCAGTCGGCGCTGTTGTAGATGAGGCGCAGCGGCTCGATGGCCATAGTAACCGGGTTGAGCAGCACAGCGTTGCTTAGCCATCCCGGTAGTTGATCAAGAGAGTTGAAAGCGCTCGATAAGAAAATCATCGGTAGAGTAATGATCATAATTACAGCCAGCATTTCAAAGTGTCTCTTAAACATAAATGCCAGGCCGAGGCTTAATGAGGTGAATCCGAGAATCACTAGCGACAGAACCAGCAAGCCGAGCATCACGCCCGATAGCCCGCCAGCGAAGCTGACGCCGAGTATTGATGTGGCGCCGACGATTACGAAACATTGGAGTAATGTCATTACCGCGATGTGAATCGCGCTGGCTAATACAATGCTAAAGCGATCATCTAGGGGGGCAGAGCGAATACGGTCTAGAAATCCGAGTTCTCGGTCGAACAATATCGGCACCCCAGCATTGAGTGAAGCGTTAAAAGCTGTAAACAACAAAGCCCCGGGAGTTACAAACGATAGGTAATCTCCCTTGAGGATTTCCCCCATTGATTCTTTAAAAACAATCACGAACAAGGTCATCCAAATGATTGGCTGCATCAGGCCGCTAATAACAACGATAGGCCGGCGCTTGCTATGAAGGAACCATCGCCAAGTTTGAACGCGCGTTTCTTGCCAAAAATTAGAGCTCATTGTTTACCTCACAAGTTAAAGCTAAATAAGCATCAGCCAAAGTTGGACGACGCATGGCCAGCCCGTGAATTTTCAATTCCTTAGTCGCAGCACGTTGCGTTAAATAGTCGCTCCAATCACCGCCACTATCTGGTTTGGTATTTGCCGGCAGTGCCATGGCGTATTCCGCAAACTGTGGATTTTCTGGCATTACTTTGCCAGGGACCGTGCTAAACAAATTTGCCAACTGCTCGCGATCGCCTTCGCGCGGATGTGGGCTGAGCGAAACTCCGATAATCCATTCGCCTAAATCGTCGCACAGTTTTTGCGGAGGAGCGAAGCCACATAAATTGCCCTTAGCCATCAATACAGCTTTGTCTGCTAGAACCTCGGCTTCTTCAAAATCGTGAGTCGCCAGCAAAATAGCAGTGCCTTCGCGCTTCAGTTCTAAAAGTAGCTTCCAGAGTTCGCGCCGGGATTCGTAGTCCAGGCCCGATGAAGGCTCGTCGAGGATTAAGAGCTTTGGGTTATGTATCAACGAAGCTGCCAAATCTAAGCGCCGCTTCATGCCTCCAGAGTAAGTTTCAATGGCGCGATGCGCGGCATCGGTGAGCTTAAATCGCCCAAGGAGTTCGTCAACGCGCGTAATGATGTCGCCTTTCTTGAGATGAACTAAGCCTGCTTGAAAGCGCATAAACTCGTGGCCAGTTAAAACTTTGTCGAGCGCTGAATCCTGTCCAGCGTATCCGAATTGTTCTCGTGACTCACTGGGGTTTTCACAGACGTCAAACTCGCTAATAGTAATGGCGCCTTCATCAAGAGTCTCTAAAGTGCTGATGCTGCGAATGAGCGTAGATTTTCCCGCACCATTTGGCCCAAGCAAAGTAACAATTTCTGAAGCTTCAATGCTAAACGAAACGTTGTTCAGCGCTAAAATTTTGGAGTAAACTTTGCGCGCATTTTTTATGTTAAGGACAGGTGCCATTAGTAACGATAGTCTAGGACGAGAAGAGAGAGCAGCAGCGGCAAATAAATAATTGAGGTGTACAAAACGATGCGGGCGGTTTTTGTTTCGCGGTTACGCCGAAACATCAAAGCCGTTGCCAGGTAAACTAGTGACAGACTTAGTGAGCCATAGAAGTATAGCTCTCCGGCAAATTCAAACATGCTTGGCGCCATGCTCATCGGTACTAAAGCGAGCGCATAATGAATAGATTGCCGTCCGGCGATAACGCCATTTTTGTCAACACCCGGCAGCATACGCAAGCCACCGTATTCGTAATCGTCACGATACAGCCAGGCAATAGCAAAGAAGTGCGGTAGCTGCCACAGGAACAAGATTAGAAACAAGATGCCCGCCAAAATATCTAGACCGCTGCTTGCAGCAGCATAACCAATTAAAAGCGGGATAGCACCCGGTATAGCTCCGACTAACGTGTTCAGTGGGGTAATACGCTTTAACGGTGTGTAAATAAAATCATAAAGCAAGATCATGATTATTGCTAACCATGCGCTTAAAGGGTTTAAGAAAATTGCTAACCATGCGCAGCCGACTATAGCGAGCACCCACGCAACGATGATGGCATCTTTCTTGCTTACGCGGCCTGTCGGTAACGGGCGATTGCAAGTTCGCGGCATGCGCTTGTCGATATCGATTTCAATAATCTGATTGATGATGGCGGCCGCAGTGCTAGTCATGACCAAGCCGAGCACTAAGTGCAGCGCCATCATCCATTGCCATTGACCATGGTTAGCCACCCACATACAAATTAATGCCGCAATAGTTGTTAGCAGCTGAATGCGCATTTTCCCGAGCTCTGCCCAGTCTTTAGGCGTTCCGCTAAGCATTAGACTTTGGGATTAAACGTGTGCGCACTTCGTACCATACTGCTGTGGTTTTGGCTAAAACCAGGACGCCACCAAGTAAGTGACCTGTTGCGATGCATGCCTGGACAATAAAGCGCGTGTCTTCGTCGGGGAGGTAAGCGGTTAATGGCCCAAGCAAGAAAGCCCATGCTGCAACACCTAGGGCTAGCTGTGCGCCGAGCAAATGCGCAAGACCTCGCGCGTGCTTGCGCAACGGTGCATGCTCAGTCAATTTAGTGCTGACTAGGTAAATGACATACAGGACTACAAGGGATGTCGTGATGGCCAAAGTTAAATGCCCGTCAAAGGCACCTTGCTTGTGGCGTAAGCTAGCTGCGCTGAATAAATTGGCGAACAGTAAAGCCATCGCAAGATTTGTCCAGCGTTTGAGTTGAGCGATTTTACGCTTATCGATTGCGGCAAAACTTTCGGCCCATGAGCTTGAGGTTTTCATGCATAACACCACCAATAAAGCCACTACCAGCTGCGCTCCTAGGGCATGTAGAATGGCGATGAGGTAATCGTTTTCTAAAACACGGCTCGCGCCTAGCAACCCCTGGCCAACAACAATGATCAGGGACCAGGTGGCTAGCTTGCGTAAATCGCTACTAACAAGCGAACGTTTGACCCATGTGTATCCAGCTAAGATTAAAATAATTAAACCTGTTAAGCTGGCGGCTTGGCGATGTGTATGCTCAACAACGGAACCGGTGCCAAAAGATTCAGCGAGTTCGTCATAGAAAAAGCTGAACAACGAACCACTATTAATATTCGGCCAAGTGGGATAGGCCATCCCGACTTCGGCGCTAGTAATTGTGCCACCAATACCACAAGTCAAAGCAATGGTTACAAATAAGGCCGCCACACTTAATCGTCGCAACACCTTTAAAGGACTACTCATTGCCCTCCGTTAACTTGGCCCATGCTGCGCCGCGCTCGGTAATGTACAAGGCGTAGTCGCGCACATCAGCAAAGTCTTCGTCACTCAGGCCAGCAAAAGAACTCATTGACGTGGATGGGATACCGTGGCGTAAAACTGTTTCCACATCGCGCACGGTCCCGGCAAATAAATCTTTAGGCGGTGGCTTTAGCAATGCTGCAGTCGGTGTATTGGCACGCCCGCTTGAGCCGTGACAGTGCAAGCAATTAACCGCGTACACTTGGCGCCCACCACTTAAGTTGGCGTTGGCTAACGGTGACGAGGCGGGAACTTTTGGCGATGTGAAGCGCCCGTAGTCGGCGATCAGTTTTTGATACTGTATTGACTCCGCCTCTGAAGCGGCTACGAATATCGGCTCGCTGTCGGGTGAAGCGAACTGTCCTTGAACGCTGCGCCATAACGCAAAGCAAGCCAGAGCGATGGCTGCATAGTAAAATAAATACTCTCGGTTAGCCATACTGACTACTTAAGGCGATAGTTGCAGAGTCGGTGAGCACGTAAAGAATAAAATAAATGCTCACGCCAGTAATTGAAACGTACATCCACATTGGAAACAGCCTCTTAGCCCATCTGCGGTGAAACTCGCGTGAATCTTTGAATCCGGCGCGAATGACAATAATGGCCAACACCGGAACGATAGCCGCTAAAACAGTATGGCTGCCAAGTAAAATCAAGTAGGGCGTTCTGCCCCATGCTGGCCCTGCGTAAGAAACTAAAATTTCAAAGGAGATATGGTAGTAAAGATAACTGCACAAGAAAACCACTGAACACAAAAATGCTGAAACCATCATTTTTTTGTGAGCAGCTTCGTTGCCACGGCGAATAAAAAGGATGCCAATCACCAGCAGTACAGCTGACAATGCATTAAGGCAGGCGTTCGCTAGTGGGTATAAGGTTGGGTCTTGAGGCATCTTTGTATAGAATAACGGCATCGGTTAGAATAAGCCCGTAATAATCGTATGACACAAATACTTTTCATCGCGGTCGCCGGCGCTCTTGGCACTTTATTGCGCTACGCAATAACTCACGCTACACGCTCAATAAATGTGGCGGGTTTCGCTTGGGGCACGCTATTAGCCAACGCGCTCGGATGCCTTTTGATCGGTGTGCTGTTGGGTATCGGGAAAGAGCGCGATATCTTTAGTCCGAACCTTATGCGCGCGATAACGGTTGGCTTTTTAGGGGCGCTAACCACTTTTTCTACTTTCACTGCCGATACCGTCAACCTGTATAGCGCTAATCAAGTGATGGCAGCCATGGGCTATGCTGTTGCTAATTTAGTAGCCGGATTTACCCTCTTTTATGTCGGCGGCATCATTGCCCGCGCAATTTAGCTGCGTAGCGGCTTATGGCCACTCTTTTTGCGGCGCTCATTCAATTCATGTAGAGCATGCGGCTCGCTGGCCAAGAATTTGATTAACTGGCTGTTTGACACACGAAATGCCGTGGCGGTCTCGCCAATATCGCCTAAGTCGATGTGAAGGCGGTCTAGCACCTCTGCGAGCAAAGCGGGGAAGTCATCGTGATTGATGCTGACCTTGATTTTTTGCCCCTTTAGTCGCTTCATCCATGCTTCAGAAGGCGCATAAGCGGCCGGAGGGCATAAATCGGCGTCGCTGACTTCGCTGCGGTGGTGTAGTGCCAACTTGCTTCGCAATCGAAACAATGCTTTAGTCTTGTTTTTGAGCTGAGAGCGACTTTCAGTCCCCATAGCGCTGACATTTGTAGGTAAATGCGTCACTCGGATAGCAGTTGCTACACGATTGCGATGCTGGCCGCCAGGCCCAGTAGACCGGGTGGCTTCATATTTGACTTCTAAACCTAGTTTCTCGAGTGTTTTTCGCGCGGGGTGCATGATTTAAGTGATATTATTCAAGCGCAATTATAAATATGCCGTAAAGTGGGAGTGCCCCAATAACTTGCAAACCAATTAACCATTAATGATACTCACCTGTTTAATCAGCGCCGTTTTGAGTGCGCAGTCACCTGTATTTCCACAGAGTGACATATTTCAGTATGCCGATCTCGGATTTGACCGAGCTGTCTTCCAAATCGAGGGCCTTTATTCGCACCAGGCAAATGCTATGCGCATCAATGACGATTTGATTAGTAAGGAAGGAATAATCCCATCACCAACTCGGGGCTATGTGCTTTATTCGCGCGTAATCGCCCAAGCTGAATCATCACAACAAGTTCAGAATTTCGCAAACCACATTGGCGAGTCAACGGTTAGTGAGCTTGCAGGTGCACCTGGTTTTTACTTGGTTCACACCAACACCGTTGCTCAAGCATTAGAAATGGCAACAGGCCTCGATGCTTACCTCGGAGACGAAAACGTTTACATCGATGCGATGCGCCCATTATCTACTAGGGCGTTGCCAAGCGATCCTAGCTTTGGTTTGCAGTGGCACCTAGTGAACACTGCAAACCCGGACTATGATGTTAATATCGAAGGTGCCTGGAATAACGGTTACACCGGTAACGGGCAATGTGTCGGGATTATTGATGGTGGTGTACAAACGAATCATCCAGATTTGCAAGCGAATTACAACTCGACAGCCTCTTCAACGAACAGCAGTTCTTCGCACGGCACCTCGTGCGCTGGCGTCTCATCAGCAGTTGCTAACAACGGTCGCGGTGGAGCAGGGGCCGCTTATGATTCGCAGTGGGCCGGATTGCTTTACGGCTCGTCATCGAGAACGGCGAATTCCTTTGGTTATCGCAACGACATCAACACCATCAAGTCAAACTCTTGGGGCCCTGTCGACAACGGGACTATTTCTTATATGTCTTCGGCCGAGCGCTCTGCACTCACAACCGCCATTAATAGCGGACGTAGCGGACTCGGAGAAGTTTTCACTTGGGCGGCTGGTAACGGTGGCACTAGCGATCGGGTGGAATACGACCCTTATGCATCTAGTCGTTTTACAATTGCCGTTGGTGCGATTGGCGACGCCGATACACGCTCATATTACAACGAACAAGGCTCTTCAATGTTAGTTGTGGCGCAATCAAACGGTAATAACCGTGGCATCTACACCACAAATTATGGGTCTGGCTATACCTCAAGTTTCGGTGGCACATCATCAGCATGCCCACTTGGCGCAGGCGTTGCCGCGCTGATACTCGATGCGAACCCGGCGCTTACATGGCGCGATGTGCAGGCAGTGATGATTGAGTCTGCTCGCTTGAACAATCCTGGCAATTCGAACTGGACTACATCCCCAGCGGGTTATGATTTGAACGTTAACTACGGTTACGGATCGCTTGATGCGACAGCTGCAACAACGCTGGCATCAACATGGGTTAACTTGGGTCCAGAAGTTAATTCATCTTCGGGCCAAGTAAACGTTAATACTTCAATCCCGGACAATAACACGGCTGGTTTGGTTCGTACCGCAAACATTCCTGTTGACTTTATTGTAGAAGCTGTGGAGGTTAAATTGAATGTGACTCATAACAATGTTGGCGACTTGCACATTAAGCTTGTGTCTCCATCAGGCCATGCTTCTGTGTTAGCAAAAGATCGTTCCGATGGCACTAACAACTACAATAACTTTATCTTTACTTCTAATCGTCACTTCGGGGAATCATCACTCGGCGACTGGGCATTAACGATAAGCGATCGCGACTCTGGTACTACCGGTACTTGGTCGAACTTTACGGTTACTGTTTACGGTCATGACGCTGGCGGTAGCAGCATGTCATTGAGCACTCCTGGTTTATACAGCGGTAGCTCTTCGTTACTCAATATTGGTAACGGCTTGGCAAACACAAGAACATACTTGGCATACTCGCTTGCGGGTTTGGGTACTTTCAACGTCCCAGCTTTGGGCGTCACTCTTGGCATTGCCGTTCCGGCTCTTGCTGCTTCGCCCAAAAACACCAACGCTGCTGGTGGCGTAACATTCTTGTTGCAAGTACCTGGCTCGGCTGCAGGGCGCAGCGTTTGGATGCAGGCTGCGCAGTCCGGAATAGTCACGAATGTCTTGCCCTTGGTCGTGCAATAATCGCCTAATAATCACCACATTTTTTTGGTTTCTGGAGTATCCTTTTCTGAAGTATCCTCTAGAAATCCTTTCGCTTAATCCTTGTTTTATATTCTTCTCGCACTGTTCGCCCAAGGAGGGCATGCGGTAGGCTCAGATGAGTCTGCTCTAGTGGTATATACAGAGGAGGCGCCCGTCGGCGCGATAGTCGATCAATCATTTGTATTGCCTGAGCACTGGTATGCGCTACAAGTGCCAAATGGTATCTCTAAACAAGTGTTTGCGTCGATTCTGTGGGCTTCTCCAGGCATTGAGCAAGTAGTCGACGGAGCAACTGGCGAGTTCGCTGCTCGTTCGATAAGTAACGACACCTATGTCGACGATCAGTGGCATCTATCAAATCTGAATTCGCCAACTTTCGACATCAACATCGAAGAAGCCTGGAATCTCGGATACTACGGCGCAGGGCAAATCATTGGCATCGCCGATAATGGTGTCGACCAATCGCATTCCGATTTGTCAACAAACTATAACGCATCGTTAAGTACGCCGTTTATTTCTAGCGCACATGGCACTAGCGTTGCGGGCATAGTTGTCGCCGAGTCAGGAAATAACATTGGAGTTGCAGGAGTCGCTTGCGGCGCGCAATGGTCCGAGCAAAAGTTCGGCTCAGCATTGCTGAATGCCGACACTTTTTCATGGGCTAACCAGTACCACACAGTCAAGAATAACTCATGGGGTCCGATTGACGATGGCGAGCTGCATGCGATTACCAATCTCGAACTCGATGCGCTAAAAAAAGCTGCTGAGGATGGTCGCAACTCTAAAGGCATTCTTTTCACTTGGGCTGCGGGCAATGGCGGCAGCAACGACCGTGTCGAGTATGATTCCTATGCTGGCAGTCGTTACACCATTGCTGTTGGGGCGATTACCAATGCCGATCAACAATCTCCGTATAGTGAAGATGGCTCAGCCTTACTGATTGTTGCGCCATCAGATGGCGGCTCTTCAGGTATTGTTACCACTACATCAAACAACAACTACGATTTTCAGTACGGTGGCACCTCAGCTTCAGCGTCAATGGTAGCTGGGGCGGCGGCATTAATGCTTGAAGCGAACCCAAGTTTAGATTGGCGCGATGTGCAGGCCATCTTGGCACGAACAGCTCGCAAGTGTGATACTAGCAATAGTGAATGGACGCAAAACGGTGCGGGGCATGACATCCATTACTCTTATGGCTTTGGTGCTCTCGATGTTGGCGCGGCTGTGATTGAGGCACAAGCGTATGTGTCTCCGGGTATCGAGTATGTCATTGACACTGGGCGAATGATAGTTAACCGCTCTATCCCAGATAATGAGCCCACGGGTATCACCGAATACTTGACTATTGCTGATGACATTACTATTCAGCATGTTGAGGTGACGGTGCGCGCGACACACGACTATATCGGCGATCTTGAGATTGACTTGACGGCTCCATCGGGTACTCATTCTGTTCTTAAGCTTCAAAACAACGATAATTCTAACGACATCGATTACCATACTTTTACTAGTGTGCGCCATCTTGATGAGCAGTCGCTCGGTTCATGGAAAATGCGCATAGCCGATATCGAAAACCATATTTCCGGTGACTGGAAAAACTGGCAAGTAAAAATATATGGTCATAGCAATGGCGTGCCAGTTAACTTGGCTATTACGCCAACAACTATTATTGCTGGGCAGCCAGTGACTATTGACGTCAGCGGGGGATTACCTTTAGAGAAAACCTATATGGCCTATTCTCTGACTGGCCTGGGCTCGAAATATATTCCGCAACTCGGAGTGACTCTTGGGCTTGACGGGCCGGCAGTCCTGGGTGCACCAGGCGACAGCGATGGCCTCGGAAACATTAGCTGGTCAGTCTCTGTGCCCGCAAGCGCGGTGGGCAGAAGTTATTGGTTACAGGCCCTGCAGAGTGGTCAGATTTCGAATATTGACACAGGCGTGGTGCAATAATCTTGCCCTAAGTAGTGGCGCATGGATATGCTTAATTCATGACTACTAAAGCCTGGCACCAATCCTACGACAACGGAGTTCCGACCGAAGTCGACTTCCAAGATATCCCCATTGGCGAGTTTCTAAACTTTGCTAATCACGATTACGCTGACCACGAAGCGCTGGCGTTTATGAATTGCAAATTTACTTATGCGCAGCTCAAAGAAGAGGTCGACCGTTTCGCTACTGCGCTTTCAAATCTTGGCGTGGTTAAAGGCACTCGCGTTGCAGTACAGGCACCAAATATTCCACAGACTTTGATTTCTTTTTTGGCAATTCAGCGCCTGGGTGCGCATGCGGTAATGACTAACCCGTTGTACATGCCGCGTGAAATAGAACACCAATGGAAAGACGCCGAGGTCGAAGTTGCAATCACCTGTGATTTTATTTGGGAGCAAAAAGTAAAAGCGATGCGCGATAGGCTTCCGGCACGCCACTACATCATTGTGTCGATACCTGAGTATCTGAAGTTCCCGCTTAATTTATTGGCACCGCTGAAGCTTAAAAAGCAAGATCCGCCGATGTTTGCAAAAGTAGAAACTGAAACAACGGTACATAGATTCCGCGCTTTGGTAAATGCTTCTGCGGCTACTCCGCCACGAGTAGACATTAGCATGGATGACATCTCGGTTATCCAATACACAGGCGGCACAACGGGTCTATCTAAAGGCGCGATTCTGACGCACCGCAATTTAAGCAGTAATGTGCAACAAGTTCGCTCATGGTTTACCGGTGTGGCGGAAGGGGAAGAGGTGCTTCTGTCCGTATTGCCATTCTTTCACATTTTCGGATTATCCGTTTGCATGGCATGGCCAATGTCGGTTGGCGCAAAGATTGTGCTGCAGCCAAACCCTCGCGACATTGATGGTATGGTGAAAAACTTGGTTAAGCATAAGGTGTCGTTGTTCCCGGCGTTGCCGGCATTGTTTAACGCCATCAATAATTACGCGGGCATCGATAAAGTTGATTTGTCAGCGGTAAAATATTGCTTCTCCGGCTCAGCACCCCTCCCAGAAGATGTGCAACAAAAGTTCGAAGATATGACAGGGGCGATTATTGTTGAAGGCTTTGGCTTGACCGAAACATCACCTGTGGTAACAGCAAATCCATTGCAAGGCGTGCGCAAGATAGGGCACATTGGCATTCCGGTGTCGAGCACCGACGTGCGCATCGTTGATCCTGCAGACGGCTTAACCGATATGCCATCTGGTGAGGCAGGCGAGTTAATTGTTAAAGGCCCACAAGTAATGCAAGGTTATCTCAACAACCCAGATGAGACTGCAGATATGTTGCGTAACGGCTGGCTGCACACTGGCGACTTAGCAACCATGGATGAAGAGGGCTACTGCAAGATAGTCGGCCGCAAAAAAGATATGATTATTGCTTCTGGATACAATATTTACCCTGACGAAATAGATCGTATTATCACTTCACACGATGCCGTTTTTGAGTCATGCACCATTGGAATCCCTGATGATAAACGCGGCGAAACAGTTAAGGCCTTTGTTGCGCTTAATCCTAGCATGTCGGTCACCGCAGAAGAGCTAGAAGAGTATTGTCGGGCAGAGTTGGCAGCTTATAAAGTTCCTAAGTCATGGGAGTTCCGCGAAGAACTTCCTAAATCAGCAATGATGAAGTTGTTGCGGCGCACATTACGTGATGAAGAAGTCGCGAAGATGGGATAATTGCAAATATGGACTTCCCCGATTTAACAGGACAGGTAGCTGTCATCACCGGCTCGAGCCGTGGCATTGGCAAAAACATTGCCTTGCGTTTAGCGCGTGCTGGCGCCGACATTGTTGTTGCGGCGAAAAGCGAGCTCTCTAGAGATAGTTTGCCAGGCTCGATTCACGAAACAGTCTCTGAGATTGAAGCACTTGGGCGTCAGGCTTTGGCCGTTCGCACCAATGTGCGGGATGCCGAACAGCTTGAGAGCATGGTCGAAGTGGCACTCGAGCGCTTTGGCCGCATTGATGTTTTGATTAATAATGCGGGCGCTCTGCATTGGCGTTCCATCGCCGACACTCCGCCTAAGCGTTACGATCTGATGATGGAAGTCAACGCGCGCGCAGCTTTTATCGCTTCGCACTTTGTGTTGCCACATATGATAGAGCGTGGCAGCGGCACGATTATTCAAATGTCTCCACCCATCGACTTGCGCATGTTACCTGGTAAAACAGGTTATTGCATGTCGAAGTTCGGTATGAGTTTGTTGGCAATGGGTATGGGTGCTGAAGTTAAAGCCACTGAGATAAAATCGTGCGCACTATGGCCGGCGACCGCCATTGAATCGCAAGCAACGATTAATCACAAGTTAGGTGGGCCACAATATTGGCGTACAGCCGATATCCTTGCTGATGCTGTTGGTGCAATTCTGACGGCGAACAGTGAGCAAGTAAATGGTAAGTGCCTTGTCGACGAAGACGTATTGTCGATGATGGGTGTTAGCGACTTTGAGCTATACAATTGTGTTGAAGGCGGTACTCCGATGCGCATCGTTGGCGATGGCGGCGGTGACGCTAGTCTTTGGCAGTCCTAGCAGCGTCTTCTTCGAGCGCTGGGTCGTAATCCATCGTCCCAGGCGCTGGCAGGAGGTATCGCAAGAAATGATTGCGTACTTCGCGTGATCTCTCGCGCATTTCAGAGAGTTCCCAGGTACTGGTATCTATTGGCGGCAAATAATCGATGCGTACTGTGCCGCTCAATAAAGTCATGCCACCACCAGGGTTTATTTCTTCGAGGCCACGCATTATGCTCGGCACAATCGGCGCTTTAGTTTGGAGTGCAATATGGAACGCGCCAAGTTTGAAATTGCCTAAGCCCTTGCCGCGTGAGCGCGTGCCTTCGGGCGCCATCCAGATAGACACACCATCGTCGTTGATGCGCGCAGCAGCAGAAGCCATGGATGCCTGAGCTTTTTCGCGGCTGTTGCGATCGACTGCGATGAAGCCAAGGCGTGGCATTAAAAAACCGAACACAGGGATTTTAGAGAATTCTTTTTTGTACATGACCGATCCTGGGTCAGACCATTGTCCCGAGTAAATAAATAAATCTATAAGGCTGACATGATTAGCGAGTAATATTTTTGCGCCATGCACATCGTGGTATTGCTGGCCATGCACTTCTAGCTTTACTCCGAACATGAACAACATGCTTTTCCCCCAACCACGAATTAATTGCGTACGCCATTTACGCGAGCGCTTTGGGAAAATCCCGACAACCATGGCGAGAAAACCTAGGTAAACGAAACACCAAATGAATGCGAATGGGAAAAATACTCGCGCGCGCCACACACCACCCGGAGGCGGGCCGTGCCAAGTTTCTCGACGAGGTGGCGGGGTGCCAGTCATGAATTGCAATTATTCGCGGTCGCCACGCACACGGATGCCCTGCTTTTCAAAGAATCGAGTGAGCTGAGTGCGACGGTCACCCTGAATAACCAATAGGTCGTTGTCGATACTGCCGCCAGTGCCTAGGGTTTTCTTGATGAATTTAAGGGTTCCGTCCATCTTCTCCGCGGGGATATCACGCACAGTAGTAATGACCTTGCCCCTGCCACGCCGCTCGTGGCCCAACACTACTTCCTTGATTTCTTCTCCGTTCTCGTCTAGATCGGGCAATGAATCTGGGTCGTCGGTGGTGCCTTCGATGCCGGCTTTTGCGAACAAGTCTCTAAAGGGATTGTCAGAACTCATAGACGGATATTGTACTCGCGTGCGCCAGATTGTGCGCGGCATTAGAATACCTAGATGATAATCGTTACAGGCGGCGCCGGATTCATTGGCAGTAACTTGCTCAAAGCTCTAGAAAAGCGCGACGAGCTTGTAGTGGTTGATTGGTTGGGCGAAAATAACAAGTGGCGTAATATTGCCAAGCGTGAGTTGTACGACGTGGTCCGCCCTGAAGATCTGTTTGATTTTTTGAAAGGTCGCGAGGATGACGTGCAAGCGGTGTTTCATATGGGCGCGATTTCTGCGACCACCGAAGCCAACGTCGATGCAATAGTTAAAAACAATGTACGGCTCAGTCTCGATCTGTTTCGCTGGTGCGGATTAAATAAGGTGCGTTTTCTCTACGCGTCTTCAGCTGCAACTTACGGAGATGGTAGTAATGGTTTCTGCGATGACGACACCATAGATGCCTTGGCAAGCTTGTCACCACTCAATGCATATGGTTGGTCGAAGCATGTGGTTGATCGTCGTATCGCGCGCGTACTACGCAGTGGGGGTTCGTTGCCTCCGCAGTGTGTTGGGCTTAAGTTCTTTAACGTTTATGGGCCAAATGAATATCATAAAGAAAATATGCGTAGCGTAGTTCACCAACTACACGGGAAAATTAGAGTTGGCGAAGATGCGATTTTATTTCGTTCGCATAACTCAGAATATAGTGATGGCGGACAGTTGCGCGACTTTGTTTATGTCAAGGATATTGTCGACATGATGATATGGTTTCTAGACAATCCTGAGGTGCAGGGTTTGTACAATGCTGGGACGGGTCAGGCGCGTAGCTTTTTAGATTTAGCAAATGCCGTTTACTCGGCGATGGGTAAGCAGCCGAAAATTAAGTTTGTCGATACGCCTGTCGAAATTCGCGACAAGTATCAGTACTTTACAGAAGCTAATATGAGTAAGTTGCAGGAAGCCGGTTTCGGCAAATCAGCCACGTCGTTAGAAGATGGCGTCAGGGATTATGTACTCAACTATTTAGAGCAAGCCGATTGCTATCTTTAGTTCGGTGGCAAATTTACCTCAATATGTGGCGGGCCTCATCTTCATTCGACACTGCAGAGCTGGAGCGCTGACCGTTAACGCCAGATACTGGTGGGCACTGCACACAGAGCAGCGCCGCCAGAGCAATCGAGGTTAAGCGAATTTGGGCTCATGGACAGAGTAATTATAGTTATTTATGACAAATAACTTTATATACTAGACTATATGAAAGTAGCAATCTTGTGTGGAGGCAAAGGGACGCGAATTCGCGGTGCAGTTGCGGATGCACCTAAGCCTTTACTGAATATAGCTGGACGCTCGCTAGTGCATCGTTTGATGGAACACTTTGCCGAATATAACTACAAGTCTTTTGTCTTGTGTTTGGGGCACAGAGGCGGTGCAATAAGAGATTATTTTGACGATGCCGATGTCCCTAGCGACTGGAACGTCGAGTTGGTCGATACCGGCGAAGAGACCATGACCGGTGGGCGCTTGTGGCAGGTGCGCGATTTACTGCAGGAGCCGTTTTTTTTGTGTTACGGCGACGCGCTCTCGGATGTAGACCTCAGCAAATTGGTTGAGTTTCATAGTGGGCACGGCAAAATTGCGACACTAACAACAGTCCATCCACGCTCGGATTATGGTTTGCTTGATTTAGATGGAGCGGGCTGCGTGCGTTCTTTTCGCGAGAAAGACGTGCAGCAAAACCAATGGATTAACGCTGGTTTTTTTATAATGAATAAAGCGGTGTTTGAATATTTGAATGATGATGCGAGCTTAATACTAGAAAGACAGCCGTTAGAAAAATTAGCGGCTGTCTCAGAGTTAATGGCTTTCAAGCACGATGGCTTTTGGAAGTCAATGGAAACTTATCGTGACTGGCTTGATCTAAGCGAGCGCTTTAAAGTTAATCCTTGAGATATCGAAAACAGAGCCGGCACTACTAAGATCGTACGCTATCACGCCGCAGGTGCTGCTTGATATCAGCAGTAGGGCAATCGTATGTTACAAGCCCAACTTGCTTTGTAATTGTTGGAGCCGAGAATATCTGCCCGTTAGCAATTCATTAGCGAGATTAGGCCGCTTATGGCATAAGTCCAGCAGATATTCCGCTTCAGCAGATAATGAATAATTCACAGAGAAGGTGGGTAGCACCCGACGCATTTTTGAGAAATTAACTAGATAGTCACGTTGATCAGCGCTGACAGTGTCAGCAAAAACCAAAGAACTGTTATCTTGTTTTGCACAAATCATGCTTGCTAGGTCTATCACTTTGATATTTTGATTGTCATCACCAATATTAATAATCTGACCATTAATAACTTCTTGTGCCGCCTCAGCGCAACATAAAAATGCTCGAGCAA
>CAXGOF010000015.1:0-16626 GCA_964011335.1 uncultured bacterium | reverse complement strand
AGGAAATTGCCGACGGTAGATTTGCATCGGCGTGCATTAGTTTGCAGAAGTCACGCAGCGTGGCCGATAATACGGCGTTAGCAGGCTTGCACATTTGGTGCCTATTGCAAGATCATAATTTGTCTGCGGCGCAGCAGTTGCTGAATGCGGCAATCATTGAGCTCGAAGTAGATCAGCACCTGGCTTATTCAGGTGCGCTTGTCCATGAGCAATCGGGGAATCATGAATTAGCGCACTCTCTATACAGTGACTTATTTGCGCTCAATGGCGAGCCCATGATTTTAGAAGCGTGCGCGCGCACGGCATTGGCGAGCTCACAATCGCAGCGCTGCTTGGATTGCCTCGACCAATTATTGCTGGCTACCGAGGTTATTCCGAAACATCTTACTATGCGCGCAGCTGCCTTCGCGCAACTAGGCCGCTATTCAGAATCGATGGCGCTATTGGTCCATATGCTAGAAGATTGGCCAAGCGATGGCGAGCTGCTATTGCAAACAGCATTCGTGGCTTACGATTATGCTACTGCATCAAGCAGCCTTGAGCTATATGTTGATGCCGCCATATTACTACGCCGCATTACAGAATTGGACCCACAAAATGCCGCCGTGTTTTTGCCTTTAGCAAGATGTTACGCGGCTAGTGGTGACTTTAATGAATCTACGCTTGCCTTTATGCGCTGCCTCGAGCTAGAGCCGAATAATGTAGCGGCTAGTCATGAGTTAAGTGACCTGTATATGACCTATAATGACAAATCGCTGGCGCAGAATATTTTGCGGCAGCTATTGAATCAGCCAATAAGCCCTGTTGACCGCCAGCAAACCACCCATAAATTAAGCCAGCTAGATTGATAATGTTTCAAAATCAAACGCAACTCCCGTCGAATATTTCTTCGCTTTATTCTGTTACGGATTACCTCAGTGATAAATTAGATGAAATCACGACTAATGACTTTACGCAAACTGCGATTGTGCTGGTTGCCACATTTGTGTCTGCCAAGTTTATTAACTGGATAAGCAGCTCTATCCTAAAACGGATAGCTAAACGCACCGCCACCGACGTTGACGATCGATTGATAGACGAATTCGAACGACCGGTGACCGCAACTTTGTATTTAATAGGGCTGTTTCTGGCTGCAAAGATTATGCTACCGCCAGAGGCCTTGCCATCAAGCTTCGCGCCATGGTTGATGACCATTTCCCTTTATTATTGGGCGGTATTTGCTTTCCGCGGGGTAAATATTTTATTGGTCGTCGCGACTAGCCACCCTAAGAGGTTTAATGCCTTTCAGTCAGCGACCTATCCCTTGTTTGACAATGTTGGCAAGTTAGTAATTATTGGCGCGGTCATATTCGCCGTAATTCAGGTATGGAATGTTGACGCAACAGGCTGGCTCGCGTCCGCTGGTATTTTGGGCGTTGCGATTGGTTTTGCTTCTAAAGACACTTTGTCAAATTTGTTTGCTGGGGTTTTCATTTTGGCAGACCGGCCTTACCGAGTGGGAGATTACGTTCAGCTAGATACCGGTGAACGCGGTGAGGTTTCCTTTATCGGATTACGCTCAACGCGAATTATTACGCGCGACGACATAGAGGTCACTATCCCTAACTCAGTGATTGGCGGCGGCAAGATTGTCAATGAGACTGGCGGCCCGACTAGAGCCATGCGAGTTCGCGTACCGGTAGGAGTTGCCTATGGAAGCGACCTTGCTCAAGTTGAAACACTGCTCCTAGATGTTGTAAATGGCGGGGGGATACCCCATGTCAGCAATACTCCTGCTGCTCGCGTCCGTTTTCGCGGTTTTGGCTCTTCCAGCCTCGATTTTGAGCTACTGTGCTGGATTACAAGTCCTCAGTACCGTGGATTGGTCCAGCACAACCTTTTAACGGCGATTTGTCATGCTTTTGATAAAAATAACATCGAAATCCCATTTTCTCAGCAAGATTTATATATCAAAGATTGGCCCAACAAGCCTAAAAAAGCGCAATAGGGCATTAAAGTGCTAATTGTGCCGAAGAATGGTGGAAAATGTTGAGAATGGGCGTCGATTGATAGAACATGGAAAAAAGACTCTTTTTAACTGCTGTAGCAATCGCCGTAATTGGCGGTATTGCTGATACTCTTAGTCCCGACCTATCAAACATCGCTGCCCTGCTTGTAACAGGCGCTGGCGCTTGGATTGGTTGGAATTGTGCTGGTGGCGATTCTTCTAAAGATTACGCTATGGGTGCTGCATTCTTGGTATTTCTCAATGCACCTGGCTGGGGCAATGCTTCTGCCAAGCTTGGCGAAATCCCATATGGTTTAGGCACTTACGCCTCTGGAATCTTTGGCTCACTTGCAGGTTTGATTGTTGTAATCGCTGCAGTTGGTTTGCTGAAGAACCTAATGGATCGCGCTCAGCGTTCAACTGGCTAAAACGTTTACGTTTTACATCTAATGGCGCACCAGCCTTCGGGACGGTGCGTCATTTTTTCGTTACCGCAAATAAACTTCGACAACCTCAAAGCGTTCGCACACGACTTTCATTTCCAGATCGAAATGGCCTATGCGCTCAAAGTAATCTTGGTGGTCTTTCCGCCACCCGGCTAGATCAGTATTTTCTCCTTCATCGAGGGCGAAGCCCTCATCCACTTCGTGAAATTTTTTAATTTCAATTTCTGTAGTCCGAATAGCGACCGCAGGTTTTTTCTCCCACGTTAGAGCGAGATCGACTCGGCCGAGTACCGGCATCTGCTCCTCTCCAGAGGTGTAAGCACCCAATGCTTCACAAGTAGCTATCTTTTCCCCTCTTATAACCAGCTCAGTAAGGGCATTGCAGAGATCTTTGCTATCACCAAACACAAAAGTTTTTAAACCTGGATATTTGGCTTGAATTGCAGAGAGGTCCATTTTCTTATTGGGTCAGCTTAGCCGCGTAGCTTTGATTAGGGTCTCCACTTAACAGCATGGACTCGCAGAGCGCACTCATATTAGGTTGCACGCTATGCAAAGTGTGTTTGCCGTTGTGCTTGAGAACGATTTGCTGATCGAGAGCGACTAATTTTTCGTCGAGCCAAATCGTCATGCCAGAAACTTTGCTGCTGACGACACTGATTTCTTGGCCACTAATCGTCGCATCAATTTGTTGCCCGCTCTTGGGCTGGTCGATACTCAACCAAGATAGCTCAGGGGTGGAGTCATCGCTTAGCTGCCAAGTTAAACGTGCTGGATGCGCTTCACGAGAAAATTGAAGTTGGCGGGCGAGTAGGTCGCGGTCCGGCAATCCACCATGCCCATTATTTAAAATAAAACTAAACTCCACGGGGTAGTCCGTGTCGCTACCGCCACGCAACAGAGCAAGCTCATTGTTGAATTCTTTGCACAGCCCGGCGCGCCCGTAAGCGGTGTCTAGCTCACCAACCATAAAGCTGAAATGGGTATTGCGTAAAGTTGCAGCGGTCGAAACACCAGCAGTTGGCGCAGAGGCAGAGGCATGCACTGAAGCAAAACGATGTGGAATGCGGGTGCCAATCGCAAATGCACCATAGCCGCCGTGCGAGTAGCCTATTAGGTGAACGCGGTTCTGGTCGATGTCTCCTAAAATAGAGAATTGTTTAATCAATTGGGTGATTAGAGGCCAAACGTAAGAATCATAAAACCCATTCCAGGAGTCGTTAGGCGCCCGCAACGCGAGGTATTTATAGCCACTTACCTCGGGGTGATCTTTGTAATAGATTTGCATGTGCTTCCACTGCGAATCATTAAATTCTTTAGGGACGCCTCCACCGCCGTGCATCGCGATTACTAACGGCCACCCGTTTCGCGGACGGACGCCTACTTCTTTTGTGGTGTAAGGCGAAACATAATCACCGGAGCTTACCCGGTTGTTGTCGAAATCTTTTCTGATGTGTTCGACTGCGGGGCGGTTACAGTAGGCCTTCCATACTTGTTGGCGCGCGCGTTCGATGTCGGCCTTCACTAAAGCATCTAGGTTCATGTCGAACGTAAATCCTTTACGCTTAATGGGCGTTTCAGAAAAGTAATTAAGGGCCACACCATAGATGCCTTGGTAAGGATCGGCGCTGCCATCTTGCCCAATATAATTTGAGGTAACATCCGTTGCGTAAATATAATCTTGTTCGGGCAGCCAGGGCAATGGGAATAAGTTCGCAGTGCGCTTGAAGCTTGCTGCCCATACCGCACTTTCGCCTCCAGGAATCGCTCCGGCAACGCGCCCTTTAAACCAAGCATTATTTAAACCCTGTGCATCAGGTTCAGCGGCACCTAAAAAATGCCAGCCGTCGTCCCATATTTCTACCCAACTATGGTTTCCTTCACCGTCCGGCCATTTAGCAATACCAGCAACTCGCGCTGGAACTCCGACTGCGCGACACGCGTCCGCCAGCAGAATGGATAGCCCCGTGCAGGAAGCTAGCCCGGTTTCAATAGTCTCGGACGGAGCTTGGTCGGCGCGATTTCGCTCTGTTGAATATTTGACGTTTAGCACGCCAAATAGTTTTTCATTTAATGCCAATGCGGCCTCGGTGGTGGTCGCACAGTCTTTGACAATTGGCCCCGCGATGCGCATTAATTTTTCACGCCACTCTTCGCGCTCTTCATTTAGCTGCGCGTAGGGCAAAACATAATTCATAAACAATTCGTTGCTAATCGTATTGCGCCATGGCGCCTTGTCGAAAGCAGTATATGCCAACGCGACATTGCTGCTTAGGAAATCTGTTGATAATGCGTTAGTGTCGGAGATAGGCATGTTCTCTCGCAAAAACTCCATTGCGTAGTGCTGCCGTATGTAATCTTTTATTCCGTCATACCACAAACTATATCCCAGCTCTGACAAGTGCAATAAGTCAGGCATAATTTTTTGGCTCAATAGCCCAGTGTCGGATAAAAAATAATCCTTTATGTCTAACACGTCAACGAGATTGCGAGAGCCTAACTTCGCAATTAACGCATTAACGTTGTCATTGGTTAAGCGCCCACGGTCATCGGCAGTTGCTCCTCTTGGGAAAATATTGAGCAACAAAACTTGCATAGCTGGTCGCTGTTTGTGCAACTCATCAACAATCGCCGTAATTCCGGCTGCGGTATCTATAGGCTGCGAGCCTGATGCATTATTAGTGCCAATCATTATTACTGCTAGTGATGGGCTAATAGGGCTTAGATTTCCGTTTTGCAGTCGCCACAACACATGCTGAGTTTGGTCGCCACTGATGCCAAGGTTTATCGCGCCATATTTTTCATAATTGTCTTTCCAGACCGTTGCACCATTGTTCTCCCAAGCCTGAGTGATTGAGTCGCCAATAAATATTAATTGGCAATCGTTGGCCATTTGTTTGCCGCGGCTATTCATTGACTGGTGGCGTTGTTGCCACCAGTCATCTTGGCGTGGAGTTGGTGTGGATTCGGCGCTGGCCTGAAGTAGGGCCGAGAGGGAAAGGGCGGCTAGGCTTAAAATCATTGACGCATCATACGCGCCTGATGGATTAAGTAGATAGCAACCCACAAAAATGAGGATGTATTGTGCAAATACAAAAAAGCCTTGTATGTGATTTCGTTAGCCGAAACTTGCAATAGATATGCACTGAAGGCCATTACGGGGAATAACGCACACAGTAGCAATCCACTGATTCGGCCTCGCCCCCTGTGATTGTTGCGGATTTTTTTAAGGATGTGTCCTTTTAAAATTAATGCTACTGCGAAAATGAGTAGAGGAGCTAAAACTATATGCCAATCACGCACGGCATCCTGCCAAGGGTGGTTTAGTATCGAGAATTCATTGCTGCCTTCAATAAAATAAAGCATCGCAAAATAGACTATGCCGCTAATCCCAGTTATGGCATTAGCGGCATGTAAGAAGTTTCGTTCACTTTTCAGCATGTGCGGTCAAGATTTCTCTAACGCTTTTGACGGTGGCTCTTGATGTTAGCGTTGCTCCGCTGACACCATCAATGTCTCGTTTTAAACGCAAATCTTCGTTAAGCGTCTTGCCAATAAATTGGTTGAGCCACTTCTTTGATGGCTTATATTTTACAGGCTCTTTAAATTTGCACAGAAGAATATCGATTATTTCCCCCTCTTCTGTTACGTGCAGCATGATTGTTTGGCTTTTGCTGCGAACTTTTTGCGTGTGAAAAGAGGCGCTACTTTTGTCGGCGGAGTTCGAACTCAAATAGAATGTGTGATCAGTCTTTTGGATTTTTTCCAACTCTGATTCTCCCCACACTTTTTCTAAAGCTTGGTCACGTGTTAAGTATGTTCCAGGAACGGCTAAACAGGCGAAGCTGACGCAGACAAAAGTAACTACCTTCATGGTTTTTTAGGAAGTTAAGTTAAATTTAGAATCGCCAGCCGACCGTGAACTCGATGTTATCTTCGTTGTTCTCGGTATCGTCAGCGTTGATTGATTGTAGGCCTAGCTTGTAGGCTATGTTTGGATTAGGCATGTAAGAAACACCTAGGACATTTGCGCCCAAGTCGGTTCCATTATGCTCGTATGTTTCATGTCGGAAAAATGGAGTTAATGATTCATTATCAGAATGGCTCATCAAGTCGTAGCCGAATTCAACATACATGCCGCTGACATCGTCGTCAGCATTTGCTCCAAAGTCATCCCATACTGTTCCCGTTCCAGCATCGTTACTAGCCGCGTGGGCATCTAAGTTGGCGGCATTATCAACGGTGCCTTTTACCATTAATGCACGGGTACGAAAGGCGCCACTATCATATTGTAGATGTGCTTCGACAATATCTACTCCATGTTCAGTGGCAGCGCTTTCGATTGTTTGAGAGTATATTGAGCCGCCAATAGCGAGTCCAGGGGTCACTTGGTAATCTAGGCTTGCGACTACAGCCATGTTTTCGGCATCAGCCTTGACGCCTTTCTGGCGACCACTACGGAAAGCCGATGAGCTAAAATCTATACCATTGTCAAATCCGTTCATTACGTATACTTCGTATGACATATCGCCGCTGGTGCCGAAAACACCTATTCCGTTTTCATGCCAAGTGGAAGGAATGATCTTTTGCTCAACTAATGGGCGAACAGGCCCCCAAAAGTTAGTTGGCTCGTGGTTTCGATTGATGAGACCCATAGGGACTAACAGGTGTCCCGTACGGAAGTTCATTTCATCGGAGAAGTTTCCGTCAATTTGAGCGAATTCTACATAGGTTTCGTTGCCGTGCTCGAATTCGAACTCCGCGTCAAAGGTCCAAGTGTCGTCGAAATCATAGCCCATATAGAGAATTACGCGATGGATATCGAAAACATCCGTCCCTGACTCTAGATTGCGGTAAGTAGCTTCGCCGTAGCCCCCAAATCGTAGCTGCTCTGGAGCATCTACAGTTATTGTGGCTCCTTGGGCTGAAGCAAGAAGAACGGTAATGTTAATGAGACTCAGTATCATTAACGTATCTTAAGGTGTTTTGTGAGCAGCGCAAGACTTTTTTGCGCTTTTTTTATAAAATTACAATTTGCTGCCGAAAATTCTGTCTTTATGGACTCTAGAAAGCGCCTCTAGTTGAAAGTGATATCGAATATGAGAGAGTCAAGTCTTTATCGAAGAATATAGCATGAAAGTCGTTTTGCATGACTTCTGCCAGTAAGGCGCTATAAAGGTGATCCAAATACAATAAAATCGTCTTTATGAGATTCGCTCGTGGTCATGTAATGAAGGTGTTGTCCGATGTGTTCGGGCACACCGAGTTCCGCCCTGGGCAAACCGAGGTTATCCGCTCGATCTTGGCCGGAGGGCCCACGGTGGCAGTATTGCCTACTGGGGCGGGCAAATCGCTGTGTTACCAGCTTCCAGGCTTGTTGTTTGGCGGGACCACACTGGTGATTTCGCCGTTGATTGCCCTGATGCGGGATCAAGTTCGTGCCCTAAGAGAAGTGGGTATCAGCGCGGCGTCGTTTGATAGTGCGCAAACCCCAGAGGAGCGCAAGCAAGCCGAAGCTGATTTGTTGGCAGGTAGGCTACGCTTCTTATACGTGTCCCCTGAGCGTTTGAGTAATCAGTGGTTTCTAAACACCTTATCGCGTGCGTCGACTACCATTTCGTTAGTCGCAATCGACGAGGCACATTGTGTGGCACGGTGGGGGCATGATTTTCGCCCCGACTACATGAATATCGATAAGTTTTTAGAGTGGTTGCAGCCTAATCGCACCGCGGCGTTCACAGCCACGGCGACCCCTGAGCTGCGCTCTGAGTTAGGGGCCGCTCTTGGATTCGAAACCCCAGATGTATTCGTGCGCGGTTTTTTACGCGACAACATCAAAATAGAAACGCGGAAAATGACCTCTGATGATTCGCGTAATGCCGAGGCCGTTCGTCTAGTGAAGGGTCGTGAGGGAGATGCTCCGGCTTTGATTTATGCCGGCACGCGTCGCGCTTGCGAAGAGTTGGTTGACAATTTGGCGCGCCAAGGTTTGAGAGCGGCGTTTTATCATGGTGGCTGCGATGGCGAAAGTCGCGCGCTAGCGCAAGACCAGTTTATTGCTAATGAACTCGATGCGTTGGTTGCGACAAACGCCTTTGGCATGGGTATTGACAAACCAGATATTCGCCTGTTGATTCATTTACATTTGCCGCGCAGTTTCGAAGACTACTACCAAGAATTCGGGCGAGCTGGACGCGACGATAAGGAATCTGCTGCTGTGATGTTATGGCGCGGTAAAGATTATCGCACGCACGATTTTTTAATTAAACAAAGCGACGATGGTGCGTCGCCAGACCCGCGCCACGTTGAGGCATCGATGCGACGCTTAAGTCGTATGTATGACTGGGCGCAGTCCTCCGTTTGCTCATGGCGGCGCGTCCTCGATTATTTCGGCGACCCAGACGTCTCAGCAATTGCCGATGGTTGTGGCCGATGTTGCCGCTGTGAACGTAGCTTGAATAATCCGCCACAAGCTGTCAGTGGCAAACAGCACGATGTTGCGCACACTATTCTTAAAAGCGTGGCCCTGTCCGGCGTTAAGTACGGCCGTAAAAAAAATGCTGCGATTCTCTGTGGTAGTAAAGCGGCAACTATTCCGCAGCATGCGATAGGGCATGGCGCACTGCGCGGGCAAACGCTTGCTGCAGTCGAAGATGTCATTCAGGCCTTGCTCGATGCGAGCTATCTGGCGGTAACGGGGTCTGAATACCCTGTAATCGATATCACCTCCAAAGCTACTTCAGTGCTTGATAACGACGACGCTATTTTGCTAAGTCTTTACACGGCGGTGCCCTCAATTTCCGGGACCGTCGACGCGGATTTGGCGGTAGTGATTAAAGAGTGGCGGAACGCTAAAGCAAAAGAGCTTGGTGTGCCGGCCTATAGAATTTTCAGCAACAAGGTGCTCGACCAGATAGCATCCTACGTCCCTGAAAATGAAAGCGAATTATTGAAGGTGCCAGGTATTGGCCCGGCAAAGGCAGAAGAGTTTGGCTATGAATTACTCGAGGCGATGAAAGCTGTTATATTGTAAGCCAATGCAAATACTAGTTGTTTACCGCGGTATGCCATGGCCGATAAGCGAAGGTTATCATTTACGCATTCTGCATATTTTTCGCAGGCTATCCAAGCGTCACGATGTGCATTTATTGGCGCTTAATCACAGCGATGAGCAACGTGCGCAGCTCCCTTTTGTAGAAGCAGATGGCTTGTTCTCTAGCATTACAATGCGCAGCGTGCCTTCGCGCTCGTCAGTCGGCCGCATTCGTACCAATCTAGGCATATCGCCAGTTAGTGATTTCTATGCCGAATACCCGGGGTTCTCAGAAAAGTTGTCTGCTGAAGTTAAACAGATGGTTGACGCTTTAAGTATTGATGTGGCTTATGTTTTTGACCCGTGGGCTGATTTGTGGTTTAGCGAAGCTGCGGAGCATGTCCCTACTTTGCTTGACGTATGCGATTGCCGCACCTTGTTTTATCAACGCCGTCTTGAACGTGCTGATTTGGGCCTAAGCGAGCGATTGCGCACCAAGCAATTATTAAAACGTTTTACGCAATATGAAACTGCGACATTAAATACTTACCCAATATCGACGGTGGTTTCCCCTCTAGATAAAGAAGCCCTCGAACAGTTGGTCCCTGGGTGCCGCGTCGAGTTAATTCCCAACGGCGTCGATCTTGATATGTTCCAGCCAGTCGTTGAAATAGAGGAGATCCCAGGCAACTTAATCCTTTTCGGCAACATGGATTTCCTCCCGAACTACGATGCGGCCATTCATTTCGCAAATGACATTTTACCGTTAGTGCGCAAGGCTCATCCAGAGGCTACGTTCACTATTGTCGGCACAAATCCATTGCCTAAGATTTTAGCATTATCAGCAATTGATGGGGTAGAGGTAACGGGCCGCGTCGAAGATTTAAAACCATATATTCAACGCGCAACCATGCTGGTAGCGCCTATGCGTTTTGGCGCAGGTATTAAAAATAAAGTACTCGAATCGATGGCCGCAGAAAAACCAGTCGTAACAAACTCAACTGGCGTTGAAGCGATGCATCCGCAAGTACGCGAATTGCTTTGCTTAGCTGACGATGCCCAAGCTTTCGCCGACGAGGTTTGCGCCTTGCTCGATGACCCACAGCGTCGTCTTGATTTAGGTAAGCGGGGCCGTCAAGTCATGGCCGATGTCCACTCGTGGGACACGGCGGCTGAAAAGTACGAAGCTTTGTTTACTGAGCTAGCGAACGCCAGGCCCGTCTAGCTTTAATAAACTATCGCCAAGGTCAGCGCGCATTTTGTCCGCGAGCTTTAATAGGTCCGCGAGCACTTTTGGATTGTCATCGACAATGTTGGTTGATTCACTGATATCGTTTTCTAAATCGTAAAGCTCAATACCGGTACGCATCGAGTAGTTGTACTTGGATGGCGTGCCGTCATTGCCTGGCGCGCGATCTTCCAGCGAACGGTAGTTGTGCGGGAAATGAAGTTTCCACTTCCCAGCACGCATAGCCTGCAGCTCGTTAGTGCGGTAATAAAAAAAGTATGCGTCATGTGGTGATATTGCTCTGGCGTCACCGGATAACAGCGCCCAGATATCTTTACCGTCAATCTTATGTGCTGGTAGTTCCACATTTATCAAGTTAGCGATTGTTGGTAGTACATCAATAGTCATTGCCGGCTCACTACACACACTATTTGCTTTTATCTTCCCTGGATAACGCGCGATGAAAGGAACCCGGATGCCCCCCTCAAAAGTAGTGCCCTTGCCTTCACGTAAATTAGCCACTGCACCGGCATGATTACCATAAGACAACCACGGCCCATTGTCGGAGCAGAAAATAACTAAGGTATTGTCAGCGATGTTAAGCTCATTAAGGGTTTTCATTATTTCACCAACCGACCAATCAATTTCTTGAATGACATCGCCGTATAAGCCCTGTTTGCTACTACCAGCAAACTTGTCAGACACATACAGTGGCACGTGCGGCATTGGGTGGGCTAGGTACACGAAAAAGGGCGTGCCGGCAGCATGTGATTTGCGTATAAATTTAGTTGTTAAATTGGTAAAATCAGTCGTGAACTGCGACTGGTCTGGCATGTGCCGCACAATGGTTTCATCAATTAAATACGGTAGCGGCGGATAAGCTTTTGGGGATTCAGGGTGCTTCGGCCACATGTCATTCGAATAGGGGATACCTTCGAATGTGTCAAAACCTTGCCGTGTTGGCAGAAACTCTTCACGATTGCCGAGGTGCCACTTCCCATAATTAGCAGTAGCATAGCCACGTTGTTTGCATAATTCGGCTATGGTCACCTCGCTCGGCTTCAGCCCATTTTCAGAATTAGGATTCAGTGCTCCGTGGATATCTAGGCGATTTGCGTAACATCCGGTCAATAGCGAGGCGCGCGATGCAGAACAGACGGGCTGTGAGACATAGAAGTCCGTGAAGCGAACTCCTTCAGAGGCCAAGCGATCAAGGTTAGGAGTCCTGAAATCTACGGCGCCATAAACGCCCACGTCCTGCCATCCTTGATCGTCGGTATATACGATAACAATATTGGGCCGCGGCGCAGAAGTGCCAATCTCTTGAGTGGCGCATGCGCACAATGCTAATGCAGCTAGGGCTAAGTAAGGTTTAACCATATATCCATGTTAACAATAAGGGGGGCGCACCGTACAATATGCCACTGAAACGATGGGCCCATAGCTTAATTGGTTAAAGCTGCGAACTCATAATTCGTCGAGTCCAGGTTCAAGTCCTGGTGGGCCCACCATTTCTTATTCCGCACCACAACTGCTACAGTATGGCAGCAGACTATGTCGCGTTACTTGGCATGAATGACACGCGACAAACAGTTGGGTCCCGCAACTTGGGCATGTGTAGTTATCGTTGTCGTTGCGGCGAATTGGGAAGCGACAGCATGGGCAGATATTGTTGGCGTAAGATTCGCGGCGCAGCTTAAGCAAATCTAAATCACGAGGTTTGGATGCGCGGCGCAATAAGTGCACTAATGTAGCGAGCACAATCGCTATGCCTACAGCGATCGCAATATATTTGAAGACAAGTTCCGGGAAGTGGTCGCCGGCGATAACCCCCAGGTGCCAAAAAGATGCGACTAGCAAAGAAGTAAAAATAGGCTTCATTGCCGAGTCGCGGCGCCGCGATCGCAACCATGCCGCCAACACGAACACCGGAATGATAAACGTAAGTTTATAGACGGCCACCCATAGTCGATGCTCGTCCCATAGTCCTGCCCATGCGGCACGATACTTCTCATCTTGCGGCGCAAACTCTTTTTCAATATCTTGCAGCTTAACCCTCAAACGAGTCATTTCGGCCACTTGATTTTCCTGTATGCCCCTTAACTTTTCAAAGTCAGCGCCAGCGCTTTTGAGCTTGTCTATAGCCTCGCCAGTGGCGTTAACCTTGTCGTTAATAATCCTTAAGTCAGTTTTTGCTTTTACACGTTCGCGAGATAGGTCTACGTCGACATACTGTTCGAGAGTTTGCTGATTGTTTGGTACGCCGACGTCATTTAAGTCATCGATGACAAACGAGAACAACCATGCAATCAAGAAGAATAAAACAACTGATAAAATACGGATGACCCATGTTGATGTTGACGCCGGTGTGTGAGGATTTGTCATGCCATAACGATAGCGCTAACTCCTAGTCGCTTACAAGGCGTTTTCTCGCCCACTTGCCAGAGCGCCAACGGTGAACGAAAACCGCTGCACCGACAAAGATCTCTACATTCCATGCCATCCACACGTCAGCGACGTCGCCGTTGAAAACGAAGACTACTACCCACGCGACGGGCATTGAAAGCAGCCATGTGCATAGAATTCCGGCCCACATCACCCACACATGGTCGCCGGCTGCGCGCAGCGCAAAGCGGAAAGCGATTTGTAAAGCGTCACCGAGTTGCCAAATGGCAGCGGCGATTAGGACACCACTGCTTAGGCGCATAGCAGCAGCATATTCAATAGGGTCGTCATTGTTGATGAACATGTCACCAATTTGTTCGCGGAAAATGACAAAGCATGCGCCAATGAGCAGCATATAGGGTGTCATAATTTCTAAAGTTGAGCGCAGAGTTTTGCGTACAGCAATGTAGTCTTTTTCACCAACATATTTCCCAATTAGCACCGAACCGCCGTCGGCGATAGCAGCACCACCTAACATCGATACATGAATCAATTGAATGCCTACTTGGTGAACGGCAACAGCGACAGCCCCTGTTTTGCCGATAAACCAAGTAATCGTAACAAAGGAAACCGCCTCGAGTGAAAACTGAACAGCACCGGTGAATCCTACGCTAAGCACTTCGCGCAGTCGGCCTATCTTTATCTTCAATAACCCAATAGTTAATTTATGCTTTGGCTTAACAATAATAAAAATCAAGCTTAAGGCGCAAACATCGGCGATTCCAGTTCCGAGGGCTGCGCCCTTTGCGCCCATGGGTTCGAAGCCCAAGTGTCCAAAAATAAGCACCCAGTTTAAAAAGATGTTCAATGGGTGGACAAAAATGTCGACTAACATTGGAACGCGAGTCTCGCCGACTGAGCGCAAATATTCAGCAATAGCTAAAGTAAGGAATGTGGGCAATAGCCATTGCATTCGTGTAAGAAAGTAGTCACTAGCTATTTGAACTTCGCCAATGGACAAATCTGTAGATTCGGCATAGATACGGAATGCCGACGTTAATGGCCCGGCGAAAATCAACACGGCTGCCCCGCAGAATAGAGCTAGAGCAAAAGCGTGAATACCAAACGAAAATGCCTTCTCCGGTTGCCCGGCTCCAAGGTATTGGCTGATAAGCGGCCGTTGCCCACGCAAGATTCCCCATGGAAATGTCATTGCCATCCAAGTAGCCACTGACGCCAAGCCAACCGCACCGAGCACATCGGTTCCGAGCTGGCCCACCATCAAGGTATCGACAAAACCTTTGATGGTAAACGACATCATCGAGATGGCGATTGGCCAGGCAAGTCGCAGAACTTCTTTGCGGCTACCGGGTTGTGGAGAATGATTCATTAGGAGGTGAGGGGGGATTGGGGCAGCATTAGAATACTTGTTATGGCAACCGTCACCTTCTCCGTTGACGCCTCTTTTCTTGGCCCCGTAGTCTTTTTGACTTCGCTTGACAGGAATGCGGTGCCCAATGAATTAAATCCCTGTGCAAAAGGAGCGCCCCGGTAATGAGAATTGCTCTTGATGTGACGCAGGTCTTAAAAAAAGAGGGCCGTGGAATTGCTCGATATATTCAGGCGGTCGTTCCTGAATTAGTTGATCTCCACCCATCTTCCCAATGGAATTTATGCATTAGGGGAAGTCGCTGGTCACGCCGAGGCCTTGTCGATGATTGGTTGCCGTCGGTGAAACGATCTTGGTTGCCGTTTTCTTCTTGGATGACGGCAGGTGGCACCGATTTGTTTCATAGCTTTGGCAATCACCTGCCGGCCATTTCTTCTGTGCCGACGACCTTCACGTTGCATGATTTTCGTGTATTAGATACCTCTCAGGGGGGAGGAGCAACAGGGGCGCGGTTGCGGCGAAACATTGCCCGCTCCGATGGCATTCTTTGTCAGACGGAGCATGGTAAAAGTCGCCTTTTTGAGTATTTTCCGAAGTATTCCGGTGTTGTTTCTGTCGTATCTTTGGGCGTCGATCATGAACATTTCCAGCCACAAGAACCGGAGGCGATTGCTGCAGTTCGCGCAAAGTTTGGATTTACGTTCCCTTTTTTACTACAGCTAGGCAGCTGGTTTCCCCACAAAAATCTTGAGTTATCTTTACGGGCTTTTTCCCAGTCGCGGTCCTTGCAGGAAGGGATGCACTTAGTTTTCGTGGGCGGAGGCGCTACAGAGGCATACAAGAAATCATTACAGGAGTTGTCGTCAGCGTTGGGCGTGACAGACTATGTGCACTGGATAGAGAATGTTTCCGGGAAAGAACTCCCCGGGATTTTGAGCGCGTCTCAATGCTTGCTACAGCCTTCTCGTTACGAAGGATTTGCGCTACCCATCCTGGAGGCGATGGCCACGGGGGTTCCTGGAGTGTTGTCTAATTCTTCCTGCCTCCCAGAAGTGTCTGCAGGAATTTGGCCTGCGCTTCCGGTAGATGATGCCGATGGATTCGCATCAGCCATGGACGCTATGTCCATGGACGAGACCTTACGAGAGAAAACGGTAGCAGACGGTCTTCGGCATGCGGCAGGTTTTACTTGGCAGGAAACGGCAAGGAAAACCGGGGTATTTTTCCAGGACGTGCTGGCCTAGCTCAAGCGCTACTCTTCCGCACTGGAAGAAATTCGAAAACCGCTCCCTGATTTTGAACATCAAACTACAATTATAGTATGAGCAAACGACCCACCTGGGACGCATACTTTCTCGGCTTAATGCACGAGGTCTCTAAGCGCGCAACTTGCGATCGCGGTCGCAGTGGATGTATCGTCGTGCAGGGTAAGCAAATTGTCTGTTCTGGTTATGTCGGGTCGCCTCCGGGTTTGCCGCACTGTGACGAGGTGGGGCACTTAATGAAAAAGATAACGGACGGCGCGGGCAATGCCAGCGACCATTGTTTGCGCACTATCCATGCGGAGCAAAATGCCATTGCCCAAGCTGCACGTCACGGCATTTCGCTTGAAGGCGCAACGTTGTATTGCCGCATGGAGCCATGCCGCCGATGCGCGATGCTAATTATGGCATCTGGGGTTAAGCGCGTGGTATGCGAAAAGCGTTATCACTCTGGTCAGGAGACGCGTGAAATGTTTAGCGCAGGCGGTATCACTCTCGAAGTAATCGAAGACGTAGTTTTAGGCTACGAATAAGTGTCAGCTGCTAGTCCTTGAAGAAGGCCACTGTAAGAGCCATAGCTGTGGCGACGCGTAGCGCTAATGCATCGCTAAGTGAATCACTAAACGATATGCGTAGCACACTGTTGCGCATTTCTTCTTTTAGCCCAATTGCTGCCAACGTTGCCGATTCGCTGTGGCCGTGGGCATTGCAGGCGCTGCCACTGCCAATATAAATACCGTGAGTTTCTAGTTGATGCAAAAAAGGTTCGGCGCGCATCCCTTTCATCACAAAGCTGATGATGGAGCCCGAGGTCAAGGTTTCGTCTTGCGGCCCAAGCAGCTCGATGTCACATTGCTCGGCAATCGCCTTGAGTAGCTTTTGGCGAGAGTCATGC
>CAXGOF010000014.1:0-16863 GCA_964011335.1 uncultured bacterium | reverse complement strand
AAGTTTTTAGTTTCAATTTCAAAGTTTCGAATACTTTCAATGAGTTGAAAATACTTGAACGCCAAATCGAGAGCGAAAGAGCGACGGTAACGTTCAAAGGATCGCACCGAATAAACCAGATTACGCTCGGCTTGAGTCAACGGCTCGCGAATCACTTCGGCAGATGCTCCGCCCAATAAAGGCTGAGTAATACTGAAGGTAGCAGCACCCAATGCACTAAAGGGTTGGTCGCTGCTAACGACGGCAAGCATACCAGACCCGATATCTGCAAGGATAGTAGCGCCCGTTCCCAAGGCCTTTTGTAGTCCCGTCGATACCGTTACAGTATCTTCAGGAGCCGAGGCCTCGGCGCCGAAAAAGAATTGATTCTCAAACTGCCACTGCTCGAGCCGCAAGGCTAAAGCCGATAGGTAAAGGCCTTCTTTTTCGGATTGATAGGCAGGGCTGTCTTCAGAAGCAATTTCTAGACACGCGAGCAGATTTAGCTCTACCGGCCCCGTCAACTCGCCCCTTATCAGTCGCTGGCGAAGGCTATCCACAGGAGGCTCGATGCTAAAGTCGCTCGCTTCGCTAAAGACCTCTTCAGCGTTTTTCGATAGCAGAGCATAAGCACTTTCATCTGCAGCGAGCCGAGCTTCTTCTGGCGTCACACAGGAGGCTACCAGGAGCGCTGTGGCGCAACTGCGAACACATAGCAATCGATTTATCATTTCACTTGGCCTACGAGGTAGGACGGGCTTAGTTTGTAAATTATAGATGAATTAATCAGGCTGGCTCCATGCTACACGGTGAGAATTTAGTCCGTAGCGGCTTACCTGCTGGGCTGTCTCATTAAACCAGAGAGACTCTAGAGCCCCCTGCCACGACTTCGCCGATTTGCGCGAATAGATCGTGTTCCCCTAAGCTTTCACGGAAGGCGTCGACCTTGCCTCGGTGAACGCACACTAACAATCCGCCAGAAGTTTCGGCGTCAAAGCAGATGTCGGTCAATTCTTCTGGTACATCAGAGTGAATCGTTGCATCCGGCCCGTAAACATCACGTCCACGACTGGAGGCTCCCGAAATGACGCCCTGCTTAGCTAAGTCGAGCGCGCCGTCATACAAAGGTATAGCACTAGCAGAGAAGCGTAATTCTACATTTGAGGCACGCGCAATATTAAAAGCATGCCCTATCAGGCCAAATCCGGTGATGTCAGTCGCTGCTTTCACTTCGGCGGCTTTCATCGCACGAGCTGCGGTGTCATTCAGACGCATCATGCCTGCCACTGCCGCATCGACATGCTGCTGATCAGCGACATCACGCTTAACCGAAGTCGTAATCGAACCCGCACCCAATGGTTTAGTGAGGAACAACAAATCACCTACTTCGGCACCGGCGTTGGTGATCAAATCGCTTTCATCACATTCGCCAAAACAAGCGAAGCCATACATCGGTTCGGCAGACTGCACGGAATGACCACCGACCCACTTAGCGCCACTTTGCTTTACAACTTGCACCGCACCAGCAAATACTTGCTCAAGTACGTCTGCTCCCCAATCTTTGGGGAATCCGGCCAAGTTCAATACCACGCTTGGTACGCCACCCGATGCGTAAATATCAGACAACGAATTTGCTGCGGCAATCGCACCGTAAGCGAAGGCATCGTCAACCACCGGCGGGAAAAAATCCACCGTATGCAAGGTAACTTTACCTAGCACGCCACTACGTACCGCGCCCACGTCGTCGTAGCCACTTGGACCTACCACGACATCGTCGCCAACTGCTAAAGGTGCGACTTGCTGCAAAACTTGCGCAAGCTGCCCCGGAGGAAGCTTAGCCGCTCAGCCAGCGCTGGCGGCGTAATCGATGAGGCGTTTCTCTAAACTCATGGGCTTTAGTGTAACGCGCGGTGCTAAGTTATTAAACGATGATACGCCTGCTTACTGTCCTTACTGCACTCACCTTATGCCTGCCATGCGCTGCACAGAGCAAACCGCTGACCACTAGCCAAATAAAAAAAACGCTGGTACAGTACTTTGAGCTCGACGAAACCGCTAATGACGAGCGTTTGGCGATTTGTTTGAAGTTACAAGACATCGATTTAAGCAAAGCATCGATATATAAAAAATGGCTGAAAAGCATCAGCAAGTCGTCTGCAAAATCCGCAGTATTGTTGCCAAAGAAAAAAGGTGAATACTTCTTCTGGGAAAACTCACAGCGAGGCTTCTACATCATTGGCGGCGAGACTAGCAGACCCAAAGGACTGCTCATCGGCATGCATGGTGGCGGCGTTGGCTCCGGTGATGCGCATGGTTCAGCCGGAGCTATGAACAGCGCTGCAAAAGAACTTGGCTGGCTAGCCATCTTCCCAGAGGTCATAGAAAAAACCGAGCACGGTTGGACGGACTCTGGCACCGAAGAATGGGTTATGCAATTAATTGATATGGCGATTGTGACTTACGATATAGATCCGGACCATGTTTATTTGTCTGGTCACTCCATGGGCGGCTATGGTTCATGGACTTTAGGAGCGCATCATGCCGATCGCATGGCGGCACTCGCACCTTCGGCCGGCGCACCGACTCCGGTTTATGATTATGAAGGCAACCTGATAGAAATACAGAGCGGCGTGGTGGCTAACCTGCGGAATACCCCAATGGTGGTTTTTCAATCAACCGATGATCCACGCGTGCCACCCGACGCCAATCAAGCTGCGGTAAAAGAAGTAGCTAAATTCAAGAAACGTTTTGGGGGATACGACGACTTCACATACTGGGAAGTCACCGATCGTCAGCACGGTTATCCCAAAGGCGGAATGCTAGCTCTGTTGAGTAAAATAAAAGATTTCAAACGTGATGTACACCAAACTCATATCGTTTGGCAACCCACCCTTGATTGGAAGACACAATTCTTTTGGCTGCATTGGCCGAAACCGGTAGTAAATGTCATTATTGAAGCCGAATTCAATAAAGCGACAAACACCTTTGTCATTACTAGCGATGCCGCATTGACTGGCTTGGAAATATTACTTAGTCAACAGATGGTCGACTTCTCGCGCGAAGTCATTGTTGAATTCAATGGATCTGAAGTAGCACGAAAACTGCCCCTCTCTAACTTGGGGTGTTTGCTGCAATTCTACGCAGCAAGCGATGCACAACGCACCTATACTGATACGGTTAAACTGCGCTAAAAAGGCGCCTGAGCATGTCTAAGATAACCGCGCATTCATCATCGCTGATAGTGCGCAAATCAAAGACTACTTTTTCATCTTGCATTCGCCCAAACACATGCGGTTTATTAACGCGCATCACACGAGCGAGTTCTTTAGCGTCAAGAGTTGCATGAGTTAAAGCAGCTCCGTAACTAGGCAAATCTTTAATCGGTGAGGCACCTGAGCCTACACGCCCTTGGCATTCCACCAACTCAGAAGTGATCACAAAGCCTTGCGCATTAATTTGTTCAACGAATGCTTCAGCCCGCGATTTTATATCATCTGCACTTTCCGACAACTGATTTAAAGCAGGAATACGTGACACCGCAGATTCTTCACCAAGCAAATGCAAACGCAAAGTAGCCTCAACACCTGCAAGAATTGTTTTATCTAAACGCAAACAACGTGTAAGCATATTCGAACGCAGTTGCGCAATTAATGGCGCCGCACCCACGATCAAGCCGGCTTGCGGGCCGCCAAGTAATTTATCGCCAGAAAAACTAACTAAATCGCAACCGGCATTTAACATTGCGCGCACCGGGTGCTCGTCTTCGAGGCCGTTCAACGCCGCGCCATGTAACACCCCAGAGCCCAAATCGTAATACAAAGGTACACCATGCTCTTTGCACAATGCACTGAGTTCATGCATTTCGGGTTCGGCAGTAAAACCTTGCATCACAAAATTAGACGGATGAATACGCATCACGCATGCCACCTCTGGGTCTTTAAGCGCCTCAGCGAAATCTTTGAGATGCGCGCGATTAGTAGTGCCAACCGACACCATCTCGGCACCGGCCGCCGCAATCACTTCGGGCATGCGATAGGAGCCGCCTATTTCAACTAACTCGGAGCGCGCTACCACCACCTTGCGCCCTTTGCCCAGCGCCGCGGCGACTAGCAATACCGTCGCTGCATTATTGTTGACCGGCAGGCCTGCTTCGGCACCGGTTAACTGCGCCAACAAATCACAGACTGCGCCATCACGTTTGCCGCGTCCGCCCGTCTCGGCATCAATCTCGCACATGACAACAGCACTTGCGGACGCCGCTGCCATCTGCGCTTCCTCAGACCATTGCGCACGCCCTAGATTAGTGTGCAAGACCACGCCCGTCGCATTAATCACCTTACACATTTGAACTTGCGGCAATACTTCAAGATGTCCTTGCACCTCGAGCCAGAATGAATCGTTAATACCAGCCTGCAAATCACCGGATGCTCGCGCATTACGCACTGTATTTAACGCCATCTCACACGCCCGACGGCATGCTTCACGCGGGTAACAATCTAAATCATGGTCGGCGCAGGCGTCGAGCAATTCATTCATTGCCGGAATTCGGGGAGGTTTATCAGTCATCGCAGTAATAGAATGATACACGATGGACACCGCGATTTTACCCTCTCATTACAATTGGCATTTTTTGTCAGGTGATTCGCCGAAAAGCCAGGCCCTTGCGACTGAGTTATCCCTGCCACCGCTGGTCACTCAGATTTTGATGAATCGTGGCATTTCCACGCCTGAGGCTATTAAATCGCTGCTCAAGTCTTCATTGCGCGAGTTACCCGACCCAACTCTACTTCCAGATTACCTGCAAGCACGAGACGCTATTTTTCGTGCGCGCGACGAAAAGCACCCAGTAATTATTTACGGAGATTACGATGCCGACGGCTTATGCGGCACGGCTTTATTAGTACGCTTGCTCGAGCACATCGGTGTCAAGGCGATTCCGTTTATCCCTGACCGTCTTGCGGATGGTTATTCGCTAGGTCCCAACACCATGAAGTTGGTTGAAAAGCATTCGGCGAAGCTGGTGATTACTGTCGACAACGGAACTTCTGCTGTCGCTGAACTGGCCGAGTTAGCCGCTGCTGGGATCGAGGTTGTAGTTGTCGATCACCACATGGCTGGCGACGAGTTGCCAAACTGTACCGCATTGATGAATCCATGGTTATTGCCGAAAAACGAAGATGGCGAATATCCCTTCTTCGTGCAATTTTGCGGTGCGGCTGTAGCATTCATTCTCGCTTGGGGTATTCTGCGTGAGCATCATCAGCAAGAACAACTCAGCGACAAGTTACGCGAGTTCTTAATGGATTTAATGTGTTACGCATCGATAGCCACCATCTCTGACATGATGCCGCTCCATGGCCCTAATCGTGCCTTGGTCAAGAGCGGTTTGTTGCGCATGCCAGAATCGCGCTTCCCTGGCATTCGCGAAATAGCGCAACAAGCTATTCGCAACGACCAACCTTTAGGCGCGGGAGAAATTGGTTTTAAAATCGCTCCACTAATTAATGCCGCTGGACGTTTGTTTCAAGCGGAGGTTTCCTTGCAAGCACTACTTGCTGACGATTTAGCGGATGCGCAACGTTTAGTTGAAAAACTCACCGAATTAAATGAACAGCGAAAAATTGTTACTGCGGAACAGGCGTCAAAATTATTGGGCGACGCGCAGCGTCAACATCAAGATGGTAATAATATCGTCTTTGTCGGTAGCAGCGATGCGCACTTCGGCGTATTAGGTATTGCCGCTGCTAACCTATGCGACCATACTGGTCTGCCCACTTTTTGTTGGGCGGAATGCACTCCGGGCGTGGCACGTGGCTCCGCGCGAGCTCCACGCGGGCACTCTGTTGCTAAGCTTCTGTCACATGTCTCGTCGTTACTTAACAAGCATGGAGGACATGCTGCTGCTGCGGGTTTTGAGTTCGACCCCGTCAATGCCGAACAGATTATGCAAGGCTTAAACGCTGCTGCCGTCAGCAATGGCGAGGTCGGTAAGCCACAACTTGATATTGACATCGAAGTTAGCCCCGGAGAACTCAGCACTCCATTGCTCAAACGCTTCGTAGAACTTGAACCCTTCGGCATGGGATTCAAAGAGCCGGTCTTCATGTGTAGTGGCGTTACCGTCGCTAGCGAGCCACGCATTGTCGGCAAAAATCAAAACGTCATGCAATTCACTTTTGAGCGCGACGGCGTAATCGAGAAAGGCATCCTTTTCAAAATGCAAGAACGCTATCAGCAACTTGCCGCTGGCGACATTATTGACGTTGTCTTTAACGCCAACCTTAACCACTTCCGCGGACAATCCACGGTGCAGTGGTTACTACTCGACATTCGTAGCCCCGGAAGTTAATGTTCCTTCGACGCATCCCCGTCTTATCCTCAATCCTAAAAATCGCTCGCCGGCTTTACGATTGGATGCTTGCCTTCGCTGACAAGCCATCCGCACCTAAAGCTTTGTTTTGGTTATCGTTTGCCGAGTCGAGTTTTTTCCCCTTACCACCCGACCCGCTATTAATTGCAATGGGTGCTGGACGGCCATCACGCGCGTTACGCTTTGCAGCGATAACGACTGTGGCTTCGGTGCTTGGGGCTTTACTCGGATATTTCATAGGCGCATATTTAATGGATAGCACCGGCACTTACTTGCTCGATATTTACGACGCTGACCGCCACACCTGGGGTAAAATCGAAGACTGGTACGCAAGCTACGGAATTATCGCGTTACTTCTAGCTGCAGTAACTCCTATCCCGTTCAAAGTATTCACCATCGCTAGTGGCGCGATGGGACTCGGTTTTTTGCCTTTCGTTACTGCCTGCGCTATTGGTCGGGGCGCGCGTTTTTTCCTTGAAGGTTTTCTGCTACTCCAATTCGGAGAACCCATTGTTAAAGTCCTCGACAAATGGTTTGACCTCGCAGCCATAGTTTTTGTAGCGATGCTTACCGGCGGTTTTCTGTTAATAAAATACATCTAATGCCTAACAGCACCTCCCCAGAAAAACGCCTACTCGCCATCGATGGCACCGCTCTAGCGTTTCGCGCATTCTTCGCCATCCGCCACTTAACCGACAAGGAAGGACGTCCTACGGGAGCGCTTTACGGTTATATTACTTCGCTACTGCGGGCGATGAAAGATCATCCGTCTAAATACGTCGCCGTTGTATGGGATTTGCCTGGCCCCACTTTTCGTCACAAGATGGACGACCAATACAAGGCGAACCGCGACGAGCTCGACGAAGATTTAGCACTACAGTTTCCGTGGATGCGCGAGGTTACCGAGCTCATGGGTCTCCCGCAGCTGTCACGCGAAGGCTTCGAGGCCGACGATGTTATTGCGTCGCTCGCTGTTCAAGCACCGCAATCTGGTTTACAGGTACGTATGTTCACTAATGATAAAGATCTTGCACAAAATGTAACGGACATGGCGCTTCAATGTCCGCCGCCGCGCAAAGCGGATTCAGAAACAATCATCATGGGTCCTTCTGAAGTCGAAGAAAAGTTCGGCCTGCCACCAGAGATGATGGCGCAGTACCAAGCGTTCGTTGGTGATAGCTCGGACAATATTAAAGGCATGCCAGGCGTGGGTCCCAAGCGCGCAACTACTTTGCTGCAGAAGTATGGATCACTGGAAAAGGTTTTAAGTGACGGACCCGAGAACGAGAAAGGCAAACTGGCCGAAAATCTAGCGACTCACGCTGACACCGTGCGTCACGCCTTGAAGATGGTAACTATGGTGACCGATTTAGATTTGGGTGATTTCAACGATTTAGTGCCTGGCCAGCTGCGCGGCGAAGACCTGCAAGCTTTCTGCAAGGACCATTCCCTGAATACTTTGGGCGACCGCTTCGCCGAAATGGCCGCCAGCGATAATGCTGTCGATGCAGACAGTACTGAGATTGCCACGGACTACGACAACTCACGTAATTACCAATGTGTAACGAGCACCGAGCAACTGGTTGCTCTAGAAAAAGAAATGCGCGCGGCTAAAGCCTTCGCTTTCGATACGGAGACTACCGCCATTGATCCGATGTTGGCCAAACTAGTTGGCATGTCGTTTAGCTGCAAGGCTGGCTCTGCTTATTACGTACCGTGCATGGGTTCACAAACACCTAAGGGCCCGGACGGAAATAGCGCTGTCGAGTTCTTATCGACGTTGTTGGCCGATGCCAGCATCGAGAAGTTTGGACAAAACTTTAAATACGATGCACATATCATGCGCCGTCACGATGCACCCGTTAGCGGATTCCGTTTCGACACAATGATTGCACATTCGCTACTCGACCCGCTCAATAGGCATAACCTAGATGCAATGGCCTTGCAATATTTCAACATCAACAAGATACCGACTAAAGAGTTACTCGGTACTGGTAAAAACGCCCTAACTATGGATTTGCTGCCCGTAGATGTCGTGAGTGAATACGCTTGCGAAGATGCCGACGTCACGCTACAGCTAACTTTAAAACTTCGCAAGCAAATTAAAGAACAGGGCTTTAGCGAATTGTTCCATAACGTCGAAGTACCGCTCGCGCATGTGCTGACTGAGATTGAGGCCAACGGCGTTAAGCTCGATTCCTCGCGCTTAAGCGATTTGCGATTGCGTCTCGCCAAGCATCAGCAACAACTCGAAACCCACATCTTTGGCATCGCGGGCCAAGTTTTTAATATAAACTCACCAAAGCAACTAGGACCCATCTTATTCGAGCATCTCGAGATACAAAAAGAGCGGATGCGTATCCGTGTGGGCAAAACCAAAACGGGATACAAAACAGATGCAGCTACTCTAAATAAATACGCGGGCATTGAAATCGTCGACGCGATTTTAGATTACCGCAAAACCACCAAGTTGATGAGTACTTACGTCGATGCACTACCCACTTATATTCATCCGCAAACCGGTTGCGTTCACACTTCTTTTAACCAGGCCTTGGTAGCGACAGGACGTTTGTCTTCGTCTAACCCTAACATGCAAAACATTCCGATTCGCAGTGAAGAGGGACGAGAGATTCGCCGGGCTTTTGTGCCACTGAATCCTGATTGGGTAATGATGTCTGCTGATTACTCGCAAGTCGAGTTGCGCGTGGTTGCGCATTTGTCCAATGACGAGTCCCTGATTACCGCTTTCAATAACGGAGTCGATATTCACGCTCACACCGCGGCTGCTATTAATGGCATTGAAATTGGCGATGTCGACTCCGAAATGCGCTCAAAAGCAAAGGCCGTGAACTTCGGCATTCTTTACGGCATGGGGCCGCACCGCCTCGGCCAACAAACGGGCATGAGCTTTTCAGAGGCACAAGACTTCATTGATCAATACTTCGAGGCCTTCCCCAAGGTACGTGAATGGATTGATACTACTCTTGAAACGGCGCGTAACGAAGAGCAGATTTCAACATTGTCCGGACGCATTCGCCCTACTCCAGACGTTAATTCGAGCGACGGTCGCGTACGGTCTGGCGCCGAGAACATGGCGGTCAATACCCCCGTACAGGGCTCGGCCGCTGATTTAATCAAAATGGCGATGATTAATGTCAGCAATGCGATCCGCAACGAGAATCTTGAGGCACGAATGATTTTGCAAGTGCACGACGAATTAGTTTTTGATTGTCCAGCTGCCGAACTAGAAAAATTACAGCGGTTAGTCCGTAGAGAAATGGAACAGGTCTACGATATGCTCGTGCCCTTGAAAGTTGACATCGGCCATGGACTAGACTGGTCCGCCGCCCACTAAAATGCCCCCGACTCTAAGCGCCCTTTTCATCCTTGGCATCTTGCTCGCAAGCGGCATGGGCGTAGGTTGGCTCGCCCATAGATTTAAGTTACCCACTTTAACAGGCTACCTGGCCGCTGGTGTCGGCATCAACTACTTCGCGCATTATATTGGCGTCGAACATGAAAGCCTCGAGACTTTACGTCTACCGATTAACGATTTTGCGATGGCATTGGCACTGTTCGTATTAGGCGGTCAGTTCAAGCGACGCACGGGGGGCAGTCATAGCAGCGAACAACCCGCGACTATGATTCGCGCGTCGCTGACTGAATCGCTATTTACTTTCACAATAGTTGGCTTATTGTGCACCGTCGCTATGCACAACATTAAAGGGGGCATCCTGCTTGGCGTACTTGCAATCGCCGTCGCTCCAGCCACCACTCTTGAAGTTCTACATGAGTACGGGGCGAAAGGTCGCGCGACACGCACTTTGAAAACGCTTACAGCGTTATCCAATGTTTGGGCAATTTTCGCCTTCGAATTAGTGATACTGTTATTTATAGCTATTACCGGAGCTAGCAACATTGGTCTTAGCGGTCCGATATGGGACGCTACCGGTTCGGTCATCTACGGCCTGATTGCCGGTCACCTGCTTATCCTTTTTCAGGAGCGACTCGGCGCCGGCAATTATGTCGTGCCGCTGCTAGTCGTTATCTTACTAACCATTGGTTTCTGCGAGCTAACTGATGTGCCGCACATGTTGGCCTTCTTGGCAACTGGAGCAGTAGTTGCCAACCGCTCATCCTTTTTTGGGCACATCACCGGGGCAATGGAGGGTTACGCGAAGCCCGCATTCGTATTGTTCTTCGTGCTAAGCGGCAGTCACTTGCAGTTTGACGTAATGATAGACAATTGGCTCGTTGTTGGACTCTACGTTTTAGGTAGGGTGATTGGTAAAATACTTGGCACCCACGTTGGGTTCAATGGCTTTAAATCAACACCAAAGCTAGCTTCCGCGAAAAATCCACCTATTGGCCTAGGCTTACTTTGCCAAGCTGGCGCAGCTATCGCACTTGCGGGTTATGTCTCACGCTACAACCAAGAGCTCTCTGAAACCTTGCTGGCAATAATCCTTGGCTCTGTTGTTGTCTTCGAATTAATAGGCCCTCTACTCGTTAAGCGCGTTGTCATTTCTGCCGGTGAGGTTGACGTGGGCCACTTGCTTTCGCGGAGCCAATACAGCACTAGCAGTTCAAGTTGGTTTAAGGCCATTAAGCGCACGCTATTCGCGACGCAAAATATCATTCCCAGCGACCCTAACAAAGTCTTCGTTCGTGACATCATGAAGCCAAGCACCAGCGCTTTGCGACGCAATGACTCGATGGACAAGATTTTGTATTTCGCAAACCATTCGCCGTTTAACCATTTCCCAGTAGTGGACCGTGAAAACATGTTACTCGGCATTATCGTCTTGAAAGACCTCAGTGAAGTCGCCTACGACCAACAAATTGCCAACGTCATCACCGCCGAAGACGTCATCTCGCTGTCAACCGAACAAGCTTCTATCAGTGCTGGCAGCAGGCTTTCTGATGCGCTGGCGCTCTTCCAAGATTTCGACGGGAATACAGTCGCAGTGGTCGAAGATAGTGCCACCCCAGTAATGTGCGGTATGCTCGAGCGTACCGAAGTGATAAACCTAGCGCGCCGCTTTCAAACGAAAGCTTCGCACTAGGTTTGTCGTTAGCTTAAACGGCTAAAGTTACTGCTGACCTTACTTGCTCTCGCCAAAACCAACAAGCATTCTTGTTAGTTCAGATAAATCTAAGACAGTCGGTACAGCGGGATCGTCACTATTAAGAGTCACCTCGGGTAAATTCAAATTGTCAGCAGCCTCTAACGCAAGCATAATTGCACCGCCCTTTGAATTAAGAGCTTGAGTACGCAACTCTTTCATTAAAGCATCGGCCTCCGCTAGATAAAAAGCGCCACGCGCCTCAGCCTTTACACGCTCAGCTTTACCTTCAGAAATTGTTTCAACCGAATAAATATTAGCCTCCGCATCAATTTCAGCAATCAGCACCTGATACTCGGACATCTTCTCTTGAATTCTCTTCTCCCAATCTTGAGTCTTAGCCATCTCGGCAGCAACAATTTGACGCTCAATAAGGTTAACAGTTTTCTCTTCTTCAGCCACTAAGGTTTGTGCACGGTCAAGCAAAGCCTTCTGGCGAAAGTACTGCTTCTCTTGCAATTTACTCTCGTAATCGGCTTGAAACTGCAACTTACGGATCAAAATCGATTCTGCCACACAGTGAAACTCTTGCAACCTACTATTTAACAGCGGCAAAGTATCCGCAACACGAGAAAGGCGCAAATCGGTGAGCTGCAAATCTTCCGACGTTAGCTTCGGTAACTCTTGACGTAACTCTGCCATTACCACAGATTTCACACGGTCAGCATAGTGCTCTTTTAGGCCATCCATGACGATTTTATGTGCTTCGCCCGGGATAATTCGATAGGCTACAGACAATTCGAAAGTAACTACGTTGTTGTCCGTAGTACGAATTTCTAGCGGCTTAGCCCATGTAGAGACCGAATTACTTGAGTAACTATTTGATTGACCGCTCGTGAAGTGCAAGAAGTGAGTACGGGTCGGCAAGTAGTGCCATTTGTGGTAGCCGCTAATGCCAAGACGGAAGCCCGTCGAAAAGTCATCTTCAATAATGCCTCCGCCCCACTGATTCTGCTTTACGCCTACTGTAGCTGGCGGAATTCTTTTGAACAACAACGCAGTAACAAGCGGTGCTACCACTAAAAGAACTATTAATGTAATGAGAGTACGCTTCACTGTTGACCTCCTGGTATTAGTTGCAGCCCGGAATGTTCAAGGCGCGTCGGCGCAGGATCGCGACGGTAAGGGATGATGGTGAATTTAATCGAACTGAACTTTTGTGCAAGTTTTTCACGAACTAAGATCTCGCCCTGCAAAGCAAGCGCCTCTACCTGAGCACGCAAACCTTCGGCCTGCCTCTCTGCCTGCACCTTCAGACCTTCTGCCGCCTGCTTATTAGCCAGCTCCAGAGCAAGGCCAGATGCGGAATCTTGAATTTTTTGCGCATCGGCATTTTTAGTTAACTTAACAGCTTCTTTAGTAGCAGTAATACGGTCAGCCTCGAGAGTACCTAGCAACAGCTCGTATTCCGTCGCTTTATCGCGTTCGATGTTAGCAAGACGGCGTTCGCGTTCGCGAGTTAACTGGATAGCTTGAGCCTTGAGTTTTTCCACTTCCTGGTTTGCTACCTTACGATCTTCAATCGCCTTTTCGTAGCGCGCTTCGAACTGTGGCTTGGGAGTGATTATTTGCATAATAATGACTCCGTGCTCAGCGAGCATTTCGTTGAGACGGTTTTCAGATGATGCCGTCGCAGTGTTGTAGTTGGACGGATCAGCCACTTCTTCTGCAGAAAAACGACCGAACTCGTCACGCAGTACAGAACGCGCATATGACTTCACCCAGTTACTCTTGAAAGCTGTTCCAGAACCGGAGTCGGCAAGAATGATGCCCGCCTTCATCGGATCAATACGGTATTGGATTTCTAGGGTTTCAAACCAGAAGTTAGAGCCATCATTAGCACGTACCGTAAGCTTCGACACGTGATTAGAATCAACATCGCGATCACCTTCCATTATGAATTTATTAGGCGACTTATCAAACAAAAATGCTTGAGCAGCAAACGGCATAAAGATCTTAAAGCCCGGTGTATTATACACTTCAACATTGCCAGTGATGTAGTTAACTACAACGCAGGCTTGCGAGTCTTCTACCTCGATGATGCCACCTTTACCGCTAATGAAAGCCGCCATTAAGAAGAAGAAAACAACAAAGACAGCGCCACCAACGACCAACCGCCTCTTTATCTTAGGATTCAATGGCCCCCCCGGCGATACCGGCGGCGGAGTGCCAAAATTAGGAAATTCTGATGAAGAGTTCATGCGCCTATCATAACATATATCTATGGCCGCTTCTGCGCCCCGCTTCGCATCACTTGCCAAAATCATCTTCATCAGCAGCTGTGTCACGGCCGGCTGCACGTTGTTGGGAATGGTCTATGACAGCTTCGCGATATTCACCCACTTCATTTGCTATTCCCTAGCATACTCTGCAGCGATAGCCGTTTTAACATCCACCACGTTTTTCGCCAGGCGCGTGTGGTCGCCACCTAAATGGCGCAAAGGAGCGGTGTTTGTGGTGTTCGCACAGGCTCTAGTGCCACTTAGCCTGCTGATACCGAACGGCGGTGTCGAGCTTAATAATCCCGAAAGGTTCTCCGTAACATGGATGAATCTGCACTATGAAACCGCAGCGGTCAATGAGCTGGTGCAAATCGTAAAAAAGCGACCTTCGGATATCGTAGTGGTAGCCGAAGCGAAAATCCAGCAGTTGGCAGAGGCCTTTAGTGACTATCCTTTCTCCAGAGAAGTAACGAGTGCTTCCTTGTATGTCTTCTCCAAATTCCCTTTGTCGAAGGTGACGTCCGTAAGCAACGATAACGACCGCGATTTTCTAGTGGTAGAAGTAAGAGTAAAGCGTCGGAAGTTCACTTTGCTAGCAGCTCACGTCAGGTGGCCTATCTACAGTCAACACGCAAAGACTTTGGCTAATGCCGCACAATGGGCAACACGCAGTGAAAACGCAATAGTTCTTGGTGACATGAATTCAACACCCTGGGCTGCGCCCTTTCGGAGAATGTTGCGCGATGGCGATTTAAAGCATTCGCGTCAAGGATATGGCTGGCTAAATTCATGGCACATCGATAGCGACAAACATTTCGGACTACCGATTGATCACATCACGTACCGCGGGAAAATCAATAATACAAAATTCGAGTTGATAGAAACAGAGCACTCTGATCACAGCGCGATTCGCGGAGAGTATGTCTTAGCCGGCAAACTCACTCGCAAACCGCGCGATTAACGATTCGTTGCCCTCGGTTGGTGGCATATCAACAAACTGCAAGCCACTAAATGAGCGGTACCAAGTCATTTGACGGCGAATCAGAACATTCGTTTGGCTGATGCACTTTTCAAGCGCCGAGGGCAAATCGCATTCGCCAGCGAGATGACCTAGAAGCTGCTTGTAGCCGATTGCCTTGGACGAAGTCTTGCCGAAGCCACAGCCATCGAGAATACCTTGGATCTCGTTGAGCAACCCCCCCTCGAACATTTCCTTGAAACGCGTACGTACGCGTTGGTGCAGTATCTCTCGCGGCCAGTCTAGAACCCAGGCACATTCATCGACATGGTTGCTAGGATTCCATTGCTGCTGCCAGTCGGTCAAGCTACGGCCTGTTGAATGCCATGTTTCGAGGGCGCGCAACAAGCGCCGATGGTCATTCGGATGAATACGCCCAAAAGCATCGGGGTCGATTTTTTGTAATTCATTACGCAGCAGCATAACGCCTTCGTCTTGCAAGCGCTGCGCAAGGTCGTCCCGTAACTGCGCGCTTACTTCGGGCAAATCTATCAAACCAAAAGCCAATGCCTTAAACCACATCGTGGTTCCGCCGACATACAAAGCGTTTTTACCTTGTTCGTGCAATTGGCGTTCTACTTCCTGCGTCAATCTAATGTATTCGGCGACTGAAAACTCATTATTAGCATCGACGACATCAATTAAATGGTGTGGCACCTGCGCCATCTCTGCGGCACTAGGCTTCGCCGTGCCCATGTCCATGCCACGGTAAACCAGCATCGAATCTAGAGAAATGATTTCGGCATTCATCAACGGCGCTAATTTCAAAGCAATTTCCGTTTTCCCCGAGGCCGTTGGTCCGAGCAAGAATGCACGCTTCATTATTTTCCCTTCGGGGTCAGCACCGCAACCGCGCGTTTTGAATCATCGAACAAACTCTCTGCAGCAGCTTGGATATCGGCAAGACTGATTGCTTGTAATTCATCGAGAGCAGAAAATATTTCATTTCCGGCCAACATACTCGACAACACCGAAGAAGCCACCGCTGATGGTGTCTGTAAACCCGAGACGATACCGCCCCATGCCGCTTTTCGCAGTCGCTCAAAATCAGAAGACTTTATCTTGTTAGCGATGAATTTGTCACAAGCTTGAGCAATGTCGTCAACGAACTTTTGCGGCTTATCGCAAATCCCCGACATAATCACATGACCCCACGTTTCATCTGCCGACCAATAAGCACTAAAACTATCATCGATTATCTCGGCTGCATACAGTTCTTGACGCAATTCCGAAGACTTTCCAAACATCAGATCAAGCAACAATGACGCAACGATGCGCTGGCGCAATCGCAATTGCCCATCTACTTCTACCTCACGTTGAGCATAGCCAATAAAGACATAAGGGCGCGTCACCGCAAATTCTTCTTCGATATAATCCGTCAAACGCGTGCTGGTAGCATCATCCGACGACCGCTCGGCAATAGCAGTATCGTCCGTGCGCAATAACGGCTCGAGCTTTTGCTTCATCTCTTCAACATCGAAGTCTCCGGCGATGGCCAAGCGCAGTGCTTGCGGGACATAAAAACCGTCGTAACAGCGCTGCAAATCTGTTGCGTTAATACGCGCAACATCCTCAAGAGTACCACCCGGCCCCACGCGCATAGAATGCGATTTATACATCGCCTCGTGCAACAGGAATGTACCTCGGTACCCTGGGCTATCTTGATACATCCGTACTTCTTGCTCGATGATGCCGCGCTCTTTGTCAACGCGCTCTTCAGTTATCAGCGGGTCTTGCACGAAGTCGAGTAAGACCTCTAAGCACTCGTCGAAATGAGCGGCCGTCGAGAAGTAATAAGTGGTTTGGCAAAAAGAAGTGCCACCATTAAAGTTGGCGCCCAAACGATTGAATCTATCAAAAACTTTCTCTTCACGCCCTTCGAACAACTTGTGTTCTAAATAATGCGCGGAGCCCGTAGGGACTTGATGATCATCGCCGTTAGGCATAATGAAATGCAAGTCGTTACCCCCAAAACGCAAACCAAAGTGTGCTGCTGTCGTATGGAATCCGGGAGTCGGAATGAGAGCAATTTGAATGCCGTTAGCCGTTTCTAGCAAATGGACAGTCTCTTCCAGCTGCGGATGCTTAATGGTGCGGGTAGTCTTCATTATTCAGCAGCGGACAATAGGTAAACGAGATCAGCCTGCC
>CAXGOF010000013.1:0-16924 GCA_964011335.1 uncultured bacterium | reverse complement strand
GCCCACGGCTTAGTGAGGCTTGGGGGTGCAATAACTTTTCTTTCGATGAGGTGACGCTCGGTGGTTACGACGCTTTTATTCAGGCAACAACTTTGGGTTCAGAGCAGCAACCAGGGTGTGTTTTGAAGGCACGTGCTTTGCCGGCAGGGTCGCTTGCTCTAGATATGGTTTACCGCCCAGCCGAAACGGAATGGCTACAACATGCCGCAGTTTGTGGCGCGCTCCCCGTGATGGGTGCCGAAATGCTTATAGAGCAATTTCAATCCCAGTTTGGTCTGTTCAGCGCCCGACCTGCTTTGGTGTTGATTGGTATGCGCGGCAGCGGCAAGACGACCTTAGGTCAGCACCTCGCTAATGAACTGCAATTACCATTTCTTGATATTGACCACTTGTTAGAAGATCAGCATCAGCGCAAAATTGACGAATGGATTGCCTCAGACCTCGCGTCTTTTAGGGAGTGCGAAGCCGAAATGTTGGCAGCGGCGCTACAGTCCCCGAATTGCGTGATTGCTACAGGTGGAGGAATAGTCGAATCTGAAGAATCGCGCGAGTTGCTTGAGCAACACCCCAAGGTTTTGTTGTTACAGTGCGAGAATGAATTGTTGTTAGAGCGCCAACAGCAAAACCCACGCCCGCTGCTTACCGAGCACAATCTAGAACAAGAAATTGCTCTGATTAGTGAACAGCGTCAGCAATGGTATGTGCAATGCTCCTCGCAGCAGGTCGATAGTTCTTTATCTATTGCCGAAACTGCCAAACGCGCACGCCTTTTTTTTATAAACTAGTAGGGTGCTAAGCATTGCCATCCTTTCGTTGTGCGCGCTGCCCCAAGAACCTATTGAGCCAGCGCCAGTAGCGGCTAGTGAGCAGCAACTTTCTGTACTGATAGGGAAGGCTACTAGCAATGAGGCGGCCTCTGAATTGCGAGAACAGCTGCGCGCGCTTGGCACCGAATGGCCGGTACTGTCATCGCGATTGCTTGAGGCGACTTTGTTGTCGCAACCAGAGAATAATCTTAAAATAACTGCTGCCATTCGCCTCGCCGGAGAATTAGGCTCTACAGATGATCACTTGTTGCGCAGGCTGTCTACGCTACTTGATTCTCGCCAATTTGCTGCGGTTTCTCGCTCGGCATTATCCATGATTTGTGGACGCGAGTTTGTTAATGGCGATGCCTTTAACTTGTGGTATGAAAAGGCTCAAGGGCAAGGGCGTGAGGTATGGCTCGAAAATGTTTTGCAGCAGCAGTGGCAGCAACAAGAACAGCTTTGGCGCCAGCGTCTCACTCAGTCACCATCCGTTGCGGTGATTACTTTCGCGATGCAAAACAGTCGTCGTGCGGTTCGCGAAATAGCGTTTGCTAGCCTCGCTAATCTTGACATTGCGGTTCTTGACGAGGGTCAATTCCATCTTGTCTCCACAGCATTTAGTGCTGCTCTCGAAAGCGAACGTGATTTACAATTACGCGTTCAATTGCTTCAGCAAACAACGCGATTTCTTAAAGAAAACGAAGCGCTTACTGTATTGTTGCGCGCCATCGAACAAGGCAAGCCTAATGAAGCAACCGAAGCTTCGCGGCAGCTTGCTTTCATCACACCAAGCGCGTTTGCCTGGCAGGCGTTGACGCGGGCTATCGACGGTAGTTACGCGACCGGTGAAGAACAGCCGGCCATAGCTAACGTGAACGCAGCAACACGTTTGGCACTCTGGACGGGGTTAAGCTCATTAAGTAGCCGCCCATCCGATGTTAAACAGTCGACAATAGATGTGTTGCTACAGCGCGGCCTAAGTCAGGAGTCGGACCAAGCAGTGTTAGAAAAGATATATGTTTGCACAGGTCGCCAAGCAGGAATAGAGTTCCTGCCTATTCTCGAGGCCGTAGTCTTTGATAAGCAAGGCGACACTTTACATCGCAGCGTGGCATTGTTGTCGATGACGACAATCACCGAGCGCGCGGTAGACGCGCCTCAGATATCAGCGCTTGTTATTAGTTTGCTGGGGGACACTGAAAAGCAGGTACGGGCGCAGGCGATTGTTGCATTACGGCGTCTCAACCCCGATGGCGCCACTGAAATTCTGGCCGATAGGCTCAGTCAAGAAACGCAAAGTATTTTACAGAAGCAATTGCTCAATGCTTTGCTGGAAGAACGTAGCGCTTCGATCCTAGAAAAGTTATTGGTGTTCGTCCCCCCAACGGAATTGATTGAAGGTTATTCGCGCGCTGTGATCTTTCAAATTTCTGCTGATATCGCATTGTTAACGCGCGCTGTCGATGTTTTCCGTTTGCGCCAATCATTCGAGACATCCTTAATGTTGGTTAGAGCTTTTCCGCTAGATAGCCTTTCGCTCGAGGCGACAGCAATATTACAGCGCTTACACGCTAAGGTTTTGTCAGAGCACTTGTTGAAGCAGGGCATTGATGAAAACAACCAGCTGTTCGTTGACGATGCTTTGTTGCGACTAAGAGATTTGCAATCTGCCAACCCTACAGAGGGATCATGGCTAGAGTGCGAAATACAATTACTATTGTTGATGGGCGATGTTACTCGATGCCTCGACATCGTTTCTTTATTGGCAGCCAGTGATTCTTCAACCACTGCAAAATGGACTTTAGCACTCGATATTATGTCTGCTGCTAGCGAACATAATATTGCTGATGCGGTGAACACCGTGCGTGTTGCAATGTTGTCTACCGCTGTATTGCCCGCTGAGCTAGAGTTTCGCGCTTCTCAGTTATTTGACCTGGCTACGCCACCGCAATTGCGAGATGACAATGCCGAGCAGGACCAGGGCGCAACCGAATAGTTCGCGCTGGTCGAGGCTTTCGCCGAGCAGTAAATAACCACAAAGAGCCGCAAAAACTGATTCTGTGCTCATGATAATAGCCGCATCACTAGGGGGCGCATGAGCTTGGGCGATTGCTTGCAGGCTAAAGGCAACTCCAATAGCAAACACGCCACTGTAAACCACTGCAGGAGCAGCATTTATCCATGCACTACTATCCCATTCTTCGAACACTAAGCCGTATGCCGTACAGCAAATGGCTACCAGTAAAAATTGGCGGCTAGCCAATAGAATTGGCGGAACTTTTTTTGCAAGATTATCGAGTAACAATACTTGGCCCGCCCACATGCAGGCGCCAAGAGTGACCAGCAAATCACCGATTTGCATCGAAAAACCGTTAACACTTAAGAAGTATACTCCGAGCAATACCAAGCCAGCACCAACCCAAGTCTTTACTGCAATTTTATGAGACCAAAAGGACGCAAGAATTGGGGTTAATATTACATAAATACTAGTTAGGAAACCTGCTTTGGAAGCAGTGGTCCATTGAAGGCCTATTTGCTGCAACACGCAACCGGTTAGTAAGATAGCTCCGAGCGCGATAGTGAGCCAACGATGTTCCTTTGATTTGCGCAAGTCGCTAGGGACCCGCAATACAAATGGCTGAATGCATAACCATCCAAGGAAAAAGCGTACGCCAGTAAATGAGATTGGACCGATGTCGTCCATGGCCGCGCGTTGAGCCACAAAGCCACTGCCCCAAATGGCAGCAGTAGTAAGTAGGTAGAAATCGGCTTTTAGGCGCTGATGATCAGGGTATGCCACTGATGTAGGTGCGGTGGTAACAGTAGCGCCCAGCGCCACTGAAAAAGGTTAGGAGTGAAAGTAATACTGCTCGTTTAAGAACAATAGGCTAGCTGTGTCTTGCTAGGTTTGCAAGAAGAGTGTAGACTATCAGACCACAATCGCGGGGTGGAGCAGCTGGCAGCTCGTCGGGCTCATAACCCGGAGGTCACAGGTTCGAATCCTGTTCCCGCTACCAAAACACTAAGAGTCTCTTTCACAGAGACTCTTTTTTTATTCAACTCGAAAGTGATAGTAAGTCGCTTTGACTTTTTGGTGCAAGTCCGCAATATTGTTACGACGCACTTTGCCAGCAACGATCACGCCTATTCGCGTCGACGCTAGTGCGACTATTTTTTGCAGAGTTTGGGCGCCTTCCGCAGCAGTTCGCTCGCCACCCGAAGTGAGTACATCATTAAAGCCGAGATCGATGAGTAGCTCGAGTGAATCGGTTAGTGACTCGCAGCTATCAAAAGCTTTATGAAAAGTGCAGGGTAGCGGGGCGCAAGAACCTAGTAGCTCAGCCGTTGACACCTCGTCAATTTTGCCGTGTGCCATAAATCCAAAAACGAAGCCATCAGCGCCGTGCTGCTTGAACCAACCGGCTTCATGCTTTAAAGTACTAAGTTCGGTAGCACTCACTTCAAAATGGGGGTGGCGGTTGCGCAGCATGACTCGGACCGGGACGTCGATGCTCTCCTTGATGCTTAGAAAAACTTCACGGTCTGCTGTGAGTCCATCGAACTCGAGCGCACTGCATAGCTCGAGGCGCTCGGCGCCTTCAGCGGCAGCTTGTTCGGCTTCGGCTAAAGTCGTGACACAGCGTTCGATGAACATTTACTTAATCATGCCGAGATTACGAAACATGTTCTGCGACGACTTAACAGCAGACAATGATGGTGAACACTCGACGCCAACGGGCTTGTCATAACCCAACTTTACCAATTCAGCGAATACTCGTGAATAATTAATCTCGCCGGTACCTGGCTCGTTACGGCCTGGATGGTCAGCTAACTGGATATATCCGACTTGATCAAAGCCATCGTTCAGGCGACCGCAAAGGTCACCCTCAGATATTTGCATATGGTACAAGTCCCAGTTAATTTTAACCCATGGTGAATTCACCTCGCGGCAGATACGGACAGCATCTGCGCTACCGTAAAGGCAATGACCTTTGTGATCGCGGCGAATATTCATCGGCTCAACAATCAGTGTTACTTCATGTTTAGCTGCAATATCTTTCACCAAATTAAGGCCAGTAATTACATGCTCGTGCATTTCAGGTTGGGTCATTCCTGGCTGGTCATTGCCCGCAACCACTGTCAGCATTGGCGCTCCAATCTGGTTGGCAGCCTTGCATGCCGCCTCAATCTCAGCCACAAATTGCAGATGGTTTGCCGGGTTATTCATGCCAGGCGTGAATCCCCAGCCAGTGAATTGCGTGACCTTTATTTGGTGCTTCTTGCATTCATCAACAATTGTGCCAAGATCTTTGTTACGCCATGGCCAAAATTCGACGTAGTTGAAGCCCAATTCTTTAGCTTTGCCGATTCGCTGGGCGAAAGGTAAATCATATAACCACATTTCTATATTTAGCGCCAAATCTAGGCTATTACTCTTGTCAGGCACCGGTTTGGTCTCAGGAAGGCCTTTTGCGAAAGGGCTTAAGCTCGAAGCTGCATAAGTGGCTAAGCCAAGTTGCAAGAACCTACGGCGGGTTGATTTAGTAGTCATGAATACATATTTACCACTATATTATGATAAAACAACAGAAATAGGTTATATTTAAGGATGCTACGGTCTTTTTCTTTCTAACAGAGCCCTTCTGGGACCGTATGATACGAAAACCGATTTAACAATCTCATGTCAAAAAAATTCCTCTGTACTTTCGCGGGCGCATTTCTTGCCTCACCGCTTCTTGCCCAAGACCCATCTCCCTCAGCGATGTGGAATACGGTGGGTGCGAATGATTATGCCAATCTCGGTGCTAAGCTAGTTGGTGTAGGAGACCTTGATGGAGACGGCAAAACGGACTTCTTGTCTTTAGCACCTAATGCAGATGTATCTATCTTCTCAAATGCCGGCCGTGTCACTGCTTTATCAGCTGTGGATGGTAGCGTAATCTGGGAATACGTCGGTTGGCAAGACTCACAAAACTTCGGCGCATCAGTCTCTCGCCCCGGTGATCTTAACGGTGATGGTATTGAAGACTTTGTGGTGGCAGAACCAGGGGCCAACGGCAATAACTTAATAAGTTGTGGACGTGTCACAGGCGTGTCCGGCACAAACGGCGTGACTCTTTGGCAAAAGTATGGCGCTTCAAACAACGCTGAACTAGGCCGTTCTGTAATCGCAGCTGGCGATTTAAATGGAGATGGCCTCGGCGATTTACTCCTACCACAACCTATGGCGTCCACTGGCACCTTGACGCGTAATGGCATGGTAGAATTAATCAGCGGTAACGCATATATTAGTATTTGGACAGCAGAAGGTACTCGCGATGGAGAAATGCTCGGTAGCTTAACTAAAGTTGTTGACGATGTTGATGGTGATGGGTTGTCGGACGTTATTACAGGGTCCCCGGAAGCCTCAACCAATGGACATTATTTTAATGGGGTTGTAACTATGCTTTCCTCGGTAGACGGATCGCAATTGTGGCAGCTAGAAGGAGGTGACTCTCTAGCTCGACTTGGTGAAGCAATTACTTTTGGTGGTGATGTTGATGGCGATTCCTTGGGAGATGTAGTTTTGCGTAGCCCAAGTGCGTCGACGAATGGTCTCTACGATAACGGGTCATTTCTTGTGGTTAGTGGTGGTCCAGGTACAGTGATTTGGTCTGTAGATGGACCGTCGCATGGTTCATCCTATGGCTCTTCGTATAAATTTGTGAATGATATTAATGGTGATGGTGTGTTAGATGTCCTTATAGGTATACCTGGCGAATCTAACTTTGGAATGGCAGAAAACGGAGCTATTCGAGCTTTGTCTGGCCTTGATGGGTCTATGCAATGGGAGGTTTTTGGCTTTACACCTTTTGGTCGACTTGGCTCGAGTTTTCTTATGCTCGGAGATGTTAATGGAGATGGATATGATGAATTCTCTACAGGGCTGGATACTGCTGGTACGCAGGGGCGTATTGATAACGGTTATTTGCAGACTCACTCAACGAAAACAGGCATGATGTTGTGGCGTTTTGATGGAACGACTAGCGGAGAGCAACTAGGTAAAGTCACACTATTTGTTGAGGATATTTCTGGAGATGGTATTGGCGATATTGTGGTTAGCAGCCACCTTGCGGACGTCGCTGGTTTTGGAGATAACGGTAAAATTACAGCGATTGCCTCTAGCTATGGTTATCAACTCTGGAGCATTCATGGAGACTCAAACCGTGAGTTGCTTGGCAAAGACATGAGGTCGGCTTCTGATATCGATGGCGATGGCATCAAAGACTTGTATGCATTTTCGCCACGGGCTGATACACAAGGCTTGCGAGACAATGGAATGGTGAAAGTGATCTCGACAAATGATGGCAGCACCATTTGGCGTTACGATGGTGGCCACGATGGCGATCGCATAGGTGAGGCCCGTGTAATTAGCTATGACCACGATTACGACGGTGCCAACGATATTATCCTCGGAAGTGGCCTCGCTACTACAGGCGGTATGCTTAGTAATGGCGCGGTAATTGCAATATCATCCGGGCGCGCTTTGCGCCTTGCAGTCGATCGCTTCCGTTCAGGTCACTGGGCGACCTTGTCTCTGCATGGTATGCTTCCTGGCTCTCGAGCTCACTTTTTCGGGACACTTTCTGGCCCGGGCAATACTGTGATGCTTCCAGGACTCACTTTAGCGTTGTACGCGCCAGTGATCCTCTTGGGTAGTGATAATGCCGACGCTACAGGTCATGCGCAAATCAATAAGCGTGTTCCGGTTGGCTTCACAGGAACGATAGCTTGGTTGCAAGGCGTGCAAGACAACTTAGGTACTTACAGCACCTCAAATATGCAGCAATCTACTTTTCAGTAGAGACCTAAAAAAACAACCACCGGCTTTCCTCTTAACTGAAAGTCGGTGGTTATTTAATATAAAATTGAGGGCTGAATGCGGTTCATATTGAGAGGCTCGAACAGAGGTCTTATGACACTATTTTTGAATACTTTTTGAGATTTCTTCAAATATTTGCGTGATAATACGCTCAGCGTCAGGCTCTTGATGCAATTCATGACAGCAGCCCGGCCACACGGTGAAATTTTTCTCCGACATTGCCCATTTTTCATGTATCAAGCGAACCATAGCGGGATCGACAATCGTTTCTTTCTCGCCATAGTGGGCAAATAGCGGCACCTCAGCTGTTTTGGCCAAGGAGAAGACCGTTACGATTTCTTTTTTCATCTCGACATACCAGCGTGGAGTAACATGAGGCACGCGCAGAGCATCTTCGGCATAGCGCTGAACCGCCTCCTGGTCACTAATAAGCTCTGTCATCGGCATTTCTGTATCAAATGGCAGGCTTGGCATAATCATGCTTAGAAGGCCTGAAAGGGCCTCCTTCCAGGCCGCGGGTTCGATAGATACACCGAGCAAGGGCCCCGTAACAGCAATTGAGCTGATGCGCTGTTGATTACGCAATCCGTAGCCTAAGGCAATCAACCCGCCCATAGAGTGACCGATAATCGAGTATTGCGCGGGGAGCAGCTCAGCGACGGCATCTAAATCGCTAAAATAATCAGACCATTTCTTAACGTGGCCGCGTTTGCCCTGAGAGATGCCATGACCACGCAGGTCAACGCCAATGCAGCGCACGCCATTCTCGGCGAGCACTTCACCAAACAGGTGATAGCGACCCATATGCTCGCCTTGGCCATGCACCAGCATTGCCGACATCAGCGGTGTCCCCTCAGGGCGCCATTCATTAGCGACGAGTTGGACGCCGTCGCTAGTCGTTAGGTGAAAGCTGTGGTGCATAATTTCTGAAGCCAGCATGTAAAACGCCAATGATTAAGATGATGTTGAACATGATCTTTTGGTAGATGATTACTTCGCCGGAGCCGCATCCGCAATCAAAGGAGAGCTCGGTAAAGGATTGACCTGTTTGCGACATGAGCTCGAAGCTACGAATCAAAATAGCGCTGCTAAACACAAGCAACAGTACCGTGGTGGCCAACGCTGCACCGCGCCGCAAGAAGCCGCTAACTATGCAAATGGCTGCCACTATTTCGGCAATAGGAATCGCCGAAACTGAAAAGTTTAATAACCGAAAACTTTCGGCGCTGAACATTTCATATTCGCGAATAGCTTTTAGGAAAGCGACGGGGTCGAGTAATTTCTCAACGCCGTATCTCACTAGAATTATTGCAACTCCGATACGAACCAACACGGGTAGTAGTGATTTCATCGTTGGCTTCCGATGGTTATGTCGAACTTGCGCTGTTGCCAATCATTCATGCCACCTTCGTAGATGTAAATGCTTTCGATAGAGAGGTCGTACTTATATGCCAAGTCACGCGCAAGAAAGATACTATCCTCGCAGTCGCCGCCTTTACAGTACACCACAATAATAGGCGCTGACATTAGTAAGTCGCGAATAGGTTCGAGATATTTCTGCTGATGGTAATGGTCCGTCAAGTACGCACCCGGAATATGTCCTATTTCATAGTCTGCGGAACTGCGGGCGTCGAGTAACACCACATAAGGTTCTTCGTCAAACAAGAATTCGCTATAGCTTTGTAGTTCGTCGCCGTCAATGCTTTGAAACTCGTGTTCGAGAGTTCCAGTATCAGCGGTGGGTGCGTAATTGGTGCCAAGCGCAAGGGCGCTTGGATTGAGCCAAGCGTTGCCCAAGGACAGTGTGCAACAAAGAGCAGCGAAAGCAAGTGTTTGTAAAACAGTAGTACGAATCATTTTTTAATGAAGATAGGGTTAGATGCAAAGTATAACTCGGGGAACTTAGCTGCCCACCAAGAACCTGGCCTTTTGCCATAAGCAACACACACCACCCAGGAATCTTTTTTCACATTGTTTAGAGTGTACTCGAATGTTTGATCAAAAGCGGTGCCGCTGTGTTCGGGCACGTCAATCTGATGTTCAATCTCGCCGTTGACGTAAATGTCAATACGATAAACATCCGCCCACGAGGCATGCGCAATGCGGCAGCTTAAATTGAGCCCTTCCCGAGATTGTTTGACATCCTCGCCAGAGCCCATTCCATTAAGATGAACTTCGCCAAACAGTCCGAGAGCAGCGCTAGAGTGGCCGTCTCTAATGTTGGCCGCAATACTCTTTTCTGCAGCCTTTGAGGGGTCATCGGTTTTTGACTTGACCCAGGTGCGACCTAGACCAGTGGGTACGAACACGGCGTGCGAATCAGAAGAGCCAGCTGCCATCACACGATTGCCCGCATTCAGCAGGGCAAACCAATCCTTAATGGAAACGTCGAAGGGAGAGCCTGGGTCATCACTATTAATGAGTTCGATGACGTCGACAGCTAAGTCAATCCCCGAAGTAAACAGGCCGGTCTCTTGATTCAACTCTTGCACACCAAATGGCCCTTTGACAAAGCTTGGCCACCGCGGATGATTAAGTATGATCACTTCAGCTCCTTTGTCGCGAATCTCTTTGTTGAGCATTGACCAGTCTGTGATGCTGGCATCTGGAATCGCGCCACCGGCAGGTAGCGGAAAAGAATTGAAGTGCCCAAGATCGGTTGTGACTTCGTTTCCAACGATGTGGGTGTATTCGTTTTTTACACCATGCTTTTTCATTATTGGACGATAATCGATTTGCTTGTTGTGGTCTGTAGAAATAGCAATTTCAGTATGATCGCCAGCAAGAGTGATGATGCGCTCGTCAGTGCTTGCATCTCCATGACCACTATGCGTGTAGGTATGTAAGTGCGTATCGGCGGATAGCCACCCGCTAGTGTCTACTTCATGGACTAACTTAAAGTTTAAGTCGTAAGGTTGCTCATCGTTGGTAGCCAAGTGGCGTTGACCGATACTAAACTCTGGACCGTGCGAAGCGGTCACTATGTAATCACCAGCCTCAACTAATACTTCAGCTACGCCGCTAAGGTCGGTGTAAACCACGCCATTACGAGTAGGGTAAGGAGACTTGTCGGCGAAGTGCGTTTTAGCTAGCTCACCATTGGCGTTAACAATTGAAACACGGCAAGCTAGTGCAGCATCGTCTGAGTCTGTACATTTAATACGGATGGTGCGCAAATTAAACACCTCGCGGTAAGGTTTGTCAGATAATTTTACGCTACCGAATGTTAAGTCATCACCAGCTTTTTCTGTTGACAAGCTAAAGGTGTTTACGCCCTTGCGCACGATGTTTTTAGGTACCGGTACAACAAACTCAGACGGCTCTCCAGTGTGCTTTAATGTGCAAACATATTTATTGTTTATCTTCACCACCCATATTGAATGCGCATCACGAGTAGTGAAGGCAAGCGCCCGTTCAGTTCCACCGATAGAATCTTTGAACTTGAAGGCATATTCGCCAAGACCGTCAGGCTCTGCAGCGGCCTCTGTCCATTCTGGAGTATTGTTGTCGCCAAGGTGGACCATGCCCTCGAGAATCACTTGACCTGCGAAGCTGTGGTCTTGATTGTTAGGTGAGCTAAAGCGCCCTAAAAGTAGCGCTAAAACTGCAAGGCCGATGAATGGGAGAGAGTGAATCTTTTGCATTAAGGTCATTCTACACCGTCAAACATGAAAAAAAGCTCCTCATCCTAAAAGGATGAGGAGCAGTCGACAGATTAACTGTCTGTATCGTTAACTAAAAATTAGTTAACAGATCTCATACCATTTGAAGCTGCAGTACAGTTGCTCGGTGTAAGAGCGCCTGTGTGTGCAACAGCTTGAGCGTAAATGTTCGATGGTACATTTGCAGGTAGGTTAGCACCAAATGATCCAGCAGTACCCATTGGGAATGGGCCAGCAGGCATCGTGCGTTGATTGATTAGCAATGATGCAGAACCACCAGCGATGATCGGAAGATCAGCTGAGCCAGTTGAAACAAGCATTCCATAGCTAGAAGCACCATCTGGGTTTGTTACAGCCCAACCAGCAGCTTGGCCGCCACGTACTTCGCTAGTACAAGTAAAGCCGACAGTATCGTTTGCACCTGGGTTTGCAGATGTGTATGACGTTGAGTCGTTCACGTTACCTTCTAGTGACAAGTCGAAGCTACCTTGTAGCTTAACACCACCACCGAACCAGTAAGCACCTAGGTTTTCAAGGCCTAGAGCAGCTGTCATGTCGTACCACTGGAAGTGGTCAAATGAGCCGTATCCGCCAATAGCACCACCGGTGATTGAGTCAAGTCTCGGGCCTGAGCTAGCAAGAGTATCAAGGTAAGTCATTGACCAACCCCATGTCTCAGCAAGGCCAGCAGCAGACTCTTGTGGAAGAGTACACTCGAAGCCACCAGCTAGATCTAGAGCAATTATCCAACAAGCAACACCAGCACCAGATTGATCGCCAGGAAGACCTGTGATACCAAGAGTACATGCTTCGTTACGGTTGTTAGCGTCTACCCAACCAACCATACCAGCGTAGTTAGCTGAATCGTTTTCTGAGTAGAAACGTAATTCTGTGTCAAGAACGCCAGCACCTGTAAGGTCAGCCATTCCTGAGCAGTATGAAAATGTCAGGCCGTTTACTTGCTCCACGCCAGAAACACCCTGTGCAGGGAATGAACCCCCGTCACCATACTCGGTTGTAGACGCTACAGTTGTGTAGTAGTACACAAGACCATCGCGGTTATTAAAGATAGTTTCTGGGCCAGAACGGTAAGCAACAGCGGTTGCCTCGAAGCCTGTGTCCATCTTGTAAATGCCAGTCGACGGTGCGGCTGACGTGTGAAGGTTGCCGGCTGGAAGCTGGCTCTGTGCAGATGCACCAGCTGCTAGAGCTGCGATTGCTGCGGTTGTAATTATGCTACGAAACATTCAGTTACTCCTGAAGATTTGAGTTTAAAAAAGGAAATTTGTTAGTTAGAGACACCAAAAGCGGCGCCGAACGACGCACCAGGGGAATCTTTGGCGAACGCTCATTACCTAGTTCTATTACATAAACCGGGTTCTGTCTAGCATTCTTGAAGATATTTTTCGTCTTTTTCGCAATAAATCTGAAGTCTTCAGAGGTTTTTATACAAAGTTCCAAATATATCGAATAATATGGAACATGGTGTTAGCTCAGCGCAATTATGCCTTTAATAGCCTTTAAAGGCTATTTTTGCCACTTATTTTGCCTGGAATTTGGCGTAAATCTTCAATAATCATGTATAAACTAGGCACAATTAGCAAAGTAATTATCGTGGCGAAGACTACGCCGAACGCCACAGAAATCGCCATAGGTATCAAAAATTTGGCCTGAATGCTCTTTTCGAGCAATAAAGGCGTCAACCCTAAGAAGGTAGTAAGAGTGGTAAGCATAATAGCTCTGAACCTGCGGGTGCCAGATTGCATGACAGCCTCTAAAAGGCTAGATCCACTGGTACGCATGCGATTAATCAAGTCAATCATTACCAGCGAGTCATTTATGACAATACCACTTAAGGCTACTACACCTATTAAGGAGAACATGGATAGGTCATAGCCGAGGATGACGTGCCCCACAATCGCGCCAATCATGCCGAACGGAATTGCGGACATGATAATAAGCGGCTGCATATAAGAAGATAGTGGGATTGCCAGTAAAATGAAGATAGCTAACAACGCTAATAGGTTAGTGCGCTTTAACGAACCTATAAACTCTTTCTGCTCCTCTTGTTGACCCGCTAAGCTGATCTCGATTTCGGAGTATCTGCTGCGTAGCGCCGGAATACTACTTTCGTTTAATTTAGATAGAACGCTATCCGGTGAAGTGGCACGTTTGTCTATTTGGGCTTGTACTCGGATGGAGCGCATCCGTGAGTAGCGATCAATCTGCGCCGTGCCACGTCCTTCACCAATGCTCGCAACATAACTCAGTGGCACCCTCGAGCCTGATGGCGTATTGATGAGCATGGTGTTTAGGCTGTAAAGAGATTCGCGGGCCTCGCGAGGAAGACGTACATACATTTCAACCTCATCACTATCACGCTGAAAGGACTGAACGAGTGAGCCATAGTAGGCTTGGCGTATTTGTCGGCCGACGGACCCTAGGCTTAGGCCGAGCGCCTCACCCTGAGGAAGTAACGTGATATTTAGTTCCCGCTTACCAACCTGATAAGTATCACTGACTAAGCGTACCCCGGAAATTTTCTGTAAATCATTTTGCAACTGTTTTGATACAGATAAAATTTCATCTAGATTACGGCCAGTCACCCTAAGGTCGATGTCACCGGGCGATGATATTAGGTCTGCAGAATAGCTAACGTTCTCAGCACCCGCAATGGGGCCAACTTTAGTAGACAAGCGTTCGATTATTTCGTTGCCGGTAATCTCTCTGAACTCGGCCCCGAGTAATTCTAGGTGCACTTCAGCTAGATGAGCTCCGCTTGAATTTTCTACGGTGCTGCCACCCATTTGTTGTTGTTTAAACTTTGTCGGCTGTGCGCCGACAGCAGTAGTAATTGACTCAATGATTGGTAGGCCTTCGGCATTGAATAATTCCGTTTGTAACAGTTTGGCGGCGCTCTCGACCCACATGATTGCGTTCTCCGTTTGACTCACAGGCACGCCGAGAGGCATTTGAATATCAACAATGACATCATCGGCCTCTATTTGCGGAAAGAAGTTAAAGTTAACACGCCCACTTGAAACATAACCGATGGTTGAGACCAAGGCGGCAACGCTTATGCCCATCAGTAGATAGCGGTTCGGCATAGCCCATCCAAGAACAGGTCGGTAAATTTTATTAATCATAAACTCGACACTGCGATCCGCCGCACCTTGAACTTTACTCCATGGCCCCGGTTTATCGTCTTCGGTCTCGAGTGGCAGATAGCGGAGGTGTGCTGGCAAAATCAATAAGGCCTCGACTAAAGAGAAAATCAGCACCGCAATAACTATCAACGGAATGTTGCGTGCGAACTTGCCCATGCTGCCTGGCATGAACAGCATCGGGATAAACGCAGTGATCGTGGTTAGTACTGCGAATATAACCGGCTTCGACATTTCTTGAGCACCTTCGATAGCCGCACGCAAACCATCCATGCCGTTGCGCCGTTTCTCGTGAATATTTTCAGCAACCACAATGGCGTCATCAACCACAATGCCAAGCACCACAATGAACCCAAACAAACTAATGAGGTTAATCGAAACATCAAACCAAGGCATCAGTAAAATCGCACCCAAGAAGGCAATGGGTATTCCGATAGTTGTCCAAAGTGCTACGCGTAGGCGCAAGAAAAAGGCAAGGGCAATTAAAACCAACATTAATCCGGCCCGGCCGTTGCGCAGCATTAGGTCTAGGCGACTATTAAGAATCTTGGTGTCATCCGATTTGATTGAAAGGTGGATGCCTGCTGGTAGTTTAGCTTTAGCCTTGCCTAATGCTTCGCTTACATAATCAGCAAGCACTAAGGTCTCTTGGTTTCCTACGCGGAAGACGGACAGTATTGTTGCGGGCTTGCTATTGAAGCGATTAAACTGTTCGGTCTCGGCGAAGCTATCTTTGATGGCTGCGATGTCTTTAAGTAACAGTGATCCGCCATTACCGTTATTGCGAATAACTACCTTCTCGAGGTCTTTGCGATCGTAGGCTTGTCCATTTGAGCGTAGTAGAATTTCACCAGAATCCGCCAAGAGACTACCGCCAGGAATATCTACTGAACTACTTCGAATAGCCGCGGTAATCTCATCAAAACTAAGTTGGTAGCGATTGAGCATGGATCGTTCAACTTCGATGCTAATCTGAAAAGGTGGCGCGTTGCTTAACGACACTAAGGTAATACCCGGGTGCGCTAATAGTTGCGATTCAACGATGTTGGTGGCTTTACGCAATTCACTATGGTTAGTGTCACCCCATATGACCACGTCCATAACTTTGCCAATCATGTCAAGTAGCTTTACCTGTGGGCGCTGGCTGTCTTGCGGAAAGTTGTCGATGGCATCGATGGCAGTTTTTACGTCGTTGACAATATCGTTACGGTCTACTCCTTCAAGAAACTGAACCGTGACTATGCCAATATTTTCTTTTGCTGTGGAATTAACTTTGTCAATGCCCGATAAGCCTTGCACCGCGCGTTCGATTGGTAGACAAATGCCTTGCTCGACTTCGAGTGGCGCAGCACCGGGGTAAACCACGCTAATGACCGCCGCTTGCATTTCGACCATCGGCACCACCTCTTCCTTGAGCGTGCCAACCGTCATCGCGCCAACCACAATGACTCCAACCATCAGCAGGTTGGCAGAGACTGTGTTTTTAGCGAACCAGGAAATAATGGCGTTCATATTATTTGTTGACGACTTCGACGTCCATGCCCGGTACGAATACACTAAGCGGAGTGATATTTATTTTTTGCTGTGACTTAAGCCCGCGCACAATGAAGCCGTCCTTAAGTTGCTGAATAATACTTAACTCAACTTCGTGTAAAGTAGACTTTTCGTTGACGACTTGCGCGCGATTATTATTTACCGCTATTGCCGGCAGTTTGAAAGTGCCGCTAATCGTTGGTCCCTGTACAGATAATTCTAAATAGGTTTGTGGTGCAACATTAATGCCCACAGGTAACACTGCAACCGCTTGATTCATACGTGTGCCTTGCTCTAATTGGTCACTTACGCGTACGAGCTTGGCGCGAACAGCTTGAGACATGTTCGGTATAGTTACGCTGACCTCGAGCGCTTGACACTTGCCGCTTGTTGGAAGTTGAAGAAGATCAAGCTGCAGTAGGTTGAGTGGAATGTTGATCTCGATACCTGCGGCGGGAATGAGGTTGGCAATGCTTGCTCCGGGGTTTAACCATTGCCCGGTTTCTGCGTTTAAACGTAATGCGCGTCCGTCGAAGGGTGCATGTAAAGCGCAGCGCTCCAGGTTGAGCTTGGCCAAGATTACTTGCGCATTTGCCGTCTCTAGCGAGGCTTCAGCTAAAGCAATCTGTGGTTTATGCGCCGTTATGTTACTGGGAGGCACATCGCTTATGCGCTGCCAATCTTTTACCGACAATTCAGCTGCCGCGTTCTCAAGTTGTAATTTGGCAGTAGCCTGCCTCACCGCCGCTTCTGCAATCGCCAAGTTTTGCACAAAGTCGCTGTCATCGATAGTCGCGAGTACTTCACCCTTGCTAAAGCTTTCACCGCGGCGCAACTTATCGTTGACGCTTAACAGGGTGCCTTGCACTTTTGACAATAAAGCAACATTACCCT